>NZ_CP150248.1:2380000-2670000 GCF_037975285.1 Ornithinibacillus sp. FSL M8-0202 | reverse complement strand
CGAGCTGACGACAACCATGCACCACCTGTCACTCTGTCCCCGAAGGGAAAGCCCTATCTCTAGGGTGGTCAGAGGATGTCAAGACCTGGTAAGGTTCTTCGCGTTGCTTCGAATTAAACCACATGCTCCACCGCTTGTGCGGGCCCCCGTCAATTCTTTTGAGTTTCAGCCTTGCGGCCGTACTCCCCAGGCGGAGTGCTTAATGCGTTAACTTCAGCACTAAGGGGCGGAAACCCCCTAACACCTAGCACTCATCGTTTACGGCGTGGACTACCAGGGTATCTAATCCTGTTCGCTCCCCACGCTTTCGCGCCTCAGCGTCAGTTACAGACCAGAGAGTCGCCTTCGCCACTGGTGTTCCTCCACATCTCTACGCATTTCACCGCTACACGTGGAATTCCACTCTCCTCTTCTGCACTCAAGTCCTCCAGTTTCCAATGACCCTCCACGGTTAAGCCGTGGGCTTTCACATCAGACTTAAAGGACCGCCTGCGCGCGCTTTACGCCCAATAATTCCGGACAACGCTTGCCCCCTACGTATTACCGCGGCTGCTGGCACGTAGTTAGCCGGGGCTTTCTGGTTAGGTACCGTCAAGGTACAATCAGTTACTATTGTACTTGTTCTTCCCTAACAACAGAGTTTTACAATCCGAAAACCTTCATCACTCACGCGGCGTTGCTCCGTCAGACTTTCGTCCATTGCGGAAGATTCCCTACTGCTGCCTCCCGTAGGAGTCTGGGCCGTGTCTCAGTCCCAGTGTGGCCGATCACCCTCTCAGGTCGGCTACGCATCGTCGCCTTGGTGAGCCGTTACCTCACCAACTAGCTAATGCGCCGCGGGCCCATCTGTAAGTGACAGCTTGCGCCGCCTTTCATCTTCAAACCATGTGGTTCGAAGTGTTATCCGGTATTAGCTCACGTTTCCGCGAGTTATCCCAGTCTTACAGGCAGGTTGCCCACGTGTTACTCACCCGTCCGCCGCTAGATCCATTAACGTCACCCCGAAGGGATCAGTTAATTTCACTCGCTCGACTTGCATGTATTAGGCACGCCGCCAGCGTTCGTCCTGAGCCAAGATCAAACTCTCCAAAAAAGTTTGTCTATGATTGACACCAATCAATCATAGGTAATTCTTAGCAAAGAAGCTGCTAGCTTCTGTAATTCTTTAATAGAAAAAACAGGGTATGTTTCTTCTTGGCATTCGATCAACAAGTGCTGTCGCACTAGTTGATTGCATAAGAATAACTATTAGGCGTTCGCCTAAGTTATTCTAAACATACTGGTTGTTTTGTTCAGTTTTCAAAGAGCAAATCGTTTATCGTTAATTCAGCGACAACTTTTATATCATACCACTATCTCTCAATCAATGTCAATAGTTTTTTTGAAAAAGTTTTTATTCGCTTTTGCCACTTAATTTAGCGACAAGAAATAATATATCATACTATCAATCATAAAGTCAAATACTTTTTTTAAAAATCTATGACAAATAATATGATAGATTAATAATATACCTTATATCACGATCAATTGCAATACCTAAAATACGTATTTTAATTCAAGCACTCCCTACCCTTAACCTTATAACGTAATAAGTTCAGATGTTGAATAATAAAACAAAATAACATCGAGTTTGTCTTTAAGAAAGTTAATTTTTGATTATATACTACTTTTTCCATCTCCTATGAAGTGGATCATACATAAGATTACTAGATTTTAATATGCGTGTAGTAACATCCTTACTCGATACATTTAATAATCTCATACACTCCTTGTTACTTATATAAGGATTTATTAAGATAAGATAATCAGACAATGCTTTGAGGTGTGCCTGTTTGGACACAGACTTACATCGCATGCAAATCCACTTGCCATGCCCTCTCTTCATCCCTAGTGTTTGACATTTTGGACACTGAACTCCAGAAAGAATATCATTACGGCTTATTTGGTATTCCTTCAATATATCAATTTCGAAGTCTTTATTCTCTTTTAATATCCTCTTACCAATTAGATGACTTTTCTGTTTCATAGTATTATTTATTTCATTATCTATATTAAGTACTTTATTTGGAAGGTGATTAGCGTGGAGTACAATTTCTGCAATTGCTTCCTTATCTCCTATAACATCAATAATTGAATTTGGGTCACTAAAAACCACGAAATAACGTACTGGTATATGACGGGAAAAGTTTTGCTCTAGCCAAGTTTCCAATAGTAACTTCTGATTCTCAGCCTGTGCAATAGGATGACGATACCCCATCTCAATATCACCATCACTACGAATACATTGGTTTAGATTAGTATCGAAAGTAATTTTATTACTATAATCCTTCATCTCTATAATATAAATCGCTTTTTTCGAAATTATGATAGAATCCATTTGAAAAATTCTCTTATTCACTTCCAAGCAAACATCATGAAGAATAGTAAATTTATCCGCTAATAGCTCAATATAGTAATCAATATGCTTTTCTCCTTCATATCCCTTTCTTCTATTTCTTTCATCCTGTTTGATTTCATAAATCCTAGGGAAGTCTGGTCTTAGTCGCGGAATAAGTGCTTGTAATTTCTTTAATGTAATAGGAACTTTTCTATTTAATATAACCATGCCCTTAACACCCCATCATTTTTATAATGATTATAGTTAAGGTGTGGTTCCTTGTCATATTGATAAATTAGTAAAATTGCGTTGAAGTTAATAGTTGAAAATATTGATTACCTATAATAGAAGATAATTTTAATTTACCTATTATATGTAAATTTATCATTTGGTAAAATTACGCTCCGCAATCAAAGTAACTCTTAATCCCATGATGTATTTCGCGCGGAATGGACGTAAAATCGCGCGACTAATAATAAATTTCGCGCGGGCTTCATTGTAAATCGCGCGACAGATTGTTTGTCGCGCGAATTTCGGAACTTCTCGCGCGTTTTTCAGGATTCCTCGCGCGAAATATCGAGATTCTTGCGCGACTTCGGAGCATTCCCGCGCGAATTTTGGGCTTTCTCGCGCGATACCCATTTATCCCTGCAAGAACCCAGAACTTCCCGCGCATTTTTCACGTTAACCCGCGCGAAATATCGAGGTTCTCGCGCGAATTTGCAGCATCCTCGCGCGATTTCCCACGCACCCCTTCCCCTCGTCCCCCAACAAAAAACGGAACAGCATCCTACTGTCCCGCTTATTAAAGCCCTTACATTCTTGTTCGACTATTAATGGTCTCTTGAATGTGTGAGACGGTACTTGGGTCCTCAAGCCCTGTGATATCTCCCGTGACGTTACCTTTTACTACAATTTCCTTCAATAGCCTACGCATAATTTTTCCACTTACTGTTTTTGGTAGGCTCTTTGATACGATAATTTCCTTTGGTCTTGCAATTGCCCCTATTTGATCCACGATACTGGCAGTTATGTTGCTTAATAGTTCATCTGATTCTGTATATCCTTCTGCAAGTCGGACAAACACAACTGGTACTTCTCCTTTGATGGTATCGGGTACTCCAATGACAGCTACCTCTGACACTCCATCTACCTCAAGAACGGCACTTTCCATTTCCATCGTACTTAATCGGTGTCCGGCAACATTGAATGCATCATCAGAACGGCCAACGACCCATATGTAGCCGTCTTCATCGATTAATGCTAAGTCAGAGGCAAAATAACAGCCCTCTACTTGGCTGAAATAGGCATTGTAATAGCGTTCAGGTTCCTTCCATAACGTACGGCAGAGCATTGGGAATGGCTTTCGGATAACTAGGTTTCCTAACGTATTCGGTTCCACTGGTTTTCCGTCATAATCGACAACCGCGACATCTGCACCTAAGAATTGAATTCCCGCTGATCCGGGCTTCATCGGTGTTAGCCAGGCAGCTCCTGCTATCGGGCAGCCAGCTGTTTCCGTTTGTCCCCATGTATTATTCACGGCAATGTTCTTTTTCCCAAGGGTTTCATAAGTCCAACGCCATGTCTCCGCATCAAATGGCTCACCAACTAAGGAAATTACATCAAGGTCACTTAGGTCGTATTGATCCAGCACCTCATCTCCTAAGCTTTTTAGCATCCGTAATGCAGTTGGTGCGGTGAAAAGCTTGTTCACACGGTATTTTTCGATAATTTGATAAAAGCGGTCCTTTGTCGGATAATCTGGTGCCCCTTCATAAACTACTGTTGTCACACCATTTGCTAAGGAACCTACAATTCCCCAAATATGCATCGTTAACCATCCGATATCTGCAGAACACCAGAACACATCGTCATCTTTATGATCCATATGATATTTGGCATAAATATAATTTTGGACTACAAACGCCATTCCAGAATGAACTACCCCTTTTGGCTTACCGGTGGTTCCACTTGTATAAAATACAATCCCTGGCTCATTCGCCTCGATTCTTTCTGGCTCACAGTCCTTACTCATTTTTGCTCGTAAATCCTCCCACCAATAATCGCGGCCTGGTTCCATGTTCACTGTTGTTCCAAATCGATTGACCACAATGACTGCCTCAACAGAAGGAATCTCCGGAACAACATGGTCCACTTTTTCCTTTAAGTAAATCGTATTACCACGACGCTGGGTAGCATCCGCTGTTACCATTACTTTTGGTTCAAAGGCGGTCAAACGATCTTTCAACGACTTTTCGGAGTACCCTGAGAAAATCGCGTTATACACCGCACCAATACGGAAACAAGCAAGCACTGCGATGAACGCCTCTGCTAAATTTGGAAGGTAAATCGCGACCCCATCCCCCTTTTTCACACCTAGAGAACGTAATGCATTGGAAAAACGATTCACTTCCGCTAGTAACATATTATACGTAAAAAACTTCGTATCCCCATTTTCTCCTTCCCAAATCAGTGCGGTACGATTACCCGCTCCCTTCGCAATGTGCCGGTCTAGTAGATTGATGCTAGGGTTACTAATTCCCCCTTCAAAAAAGCGAAAATCAGGAAGGCTTCCAGACATCGTAGTTTCCCATGGCTCATACCATTCCAGCTCCTTGGCCACACTTTCCCAGAAGCTTGCCGGATCAGCTTGAGATTGGGCTAATAGTTCTTGGAATGCTTCTGTAGATCCAATCGTTGTAGCACGTGTTTTTTCTTCCTTTGGGTAGACGAGTTCACTATTTTCCACTACTTGTAAAATTCCACTTACATCCATCTTCATTGCCTCCTCGTATTCAATGTTATTTTTCCTACCTCCATTATAACTAATATTCTGAAAAATAATAAATAAAACTTTAGTATGAATTGTTATGAGTTGATACTAATTTCGAAAGGAGAATACCTTCCCCCTCTTCTCTTATTTTTGGTTTGTTAATAGTGTTAATCCTAAAGACACTATAATCCCAAATACAATCCCCAAAAACACATCGAAAAATAAGGTAGTTGCAAATGTAACGATAAACGGTAGAGCTTGTATGCTATTACGCTTTAAGTTTAATGGTGTAAAGTTGATTAGATTCTTTACTGCAATGATAATGATTGCCCCTAATGTAGCTTTAGGTAAGAAGTATAAAAATGGTGTGATATAAAAGATTGCTAGTAGCATAAATAATGCTGTAATAATGATAGATAGATTACTTTTTGCGCCGGACTCATAGCTTACTGCCGCTCGCGATACGGCACCTGCAACCGGAATGGAGCCTGCGAATGAGCTTGCCATATTGGCAAATCCTATGCCAATTAACTCTTGATTCGGATTTATCGATTCACGATCCTTATCGGCCAATGTCTTCGCTACGGAAAACGATTCAAAAAAAGAAATAAAACTAATGGTTATGGCGATCGGTAAAAGTGAGAGGATGGTATCAACAGTTGGCATTTGAAAACCTGCTCCGATGATATCCCGTGGAATCGAGCCAACTATTTCAATCCCTTCTTTATTTAAATGAAAAAAATCGACTACTAACACTGAAAGGATAATCACAACTAACGGGCCAATCTTTACATGGAACTTTTTCTGAAAAAGTATGAGAATGAAAATACTTCCTAGCCCAATTGCCAAGGTTAATATGTTCATCATAGGAAGATGAGTAAATACTTGATTCAAATAGGAGAAGAATCCTTGGTAGCTCGGCAAATCTACCCCTATAATCGAAGGGAGTTGATTCAGCATAATGATGATGGCAAGTGCAGAAGTGAAACCATAGATGACAGAAGTTGAAATATATTTTAGAATGGATCCAATTCTCACTATCCCCATGACAAGTTGGATAGCCCCAACTAAGAAGGCTAACATAATAATTAGTATGATATACTCTTTCGAACTTGGTTGAGCCATACTGGATAAGCCTGTTAATGATAGAAGCGATATAACAGATACTGGACCAACGGACAGATATCTCGACCCGCCGAAAAGTCCATAAACGAACAACGGAATCGTGGCCGCAATTAATCCCATCGCAATAGGAACCCTAGCAACAAGTGCATATGCCATACTTTGAGGAAGTAATAAAAATGTAACGATAATCCCCGCCGTAATATCATCTGTTAAATAGGAAAGTCGATAGGATGTTAACGGTCCTAACCCTGGAAATAGCTTATTCATTTTTTAATCCTCCTATTGTCCAAGCTATATCTGTACTATATTAGACAAGTCGGATTTTTATTACTGAACAGAGGGACATGTTCACTACTATTCCAACGCATATGACGATCATGGCAGATACCATTCTATAGAAAAAAAAAAAACCGAACTACGATTCAAAGAATCCGTTCGGTTTTATCTAGTTGACATATTCTTCAGGATTTGGAGGGGGTTTTCCAGGATTTGAGCGTCTTCTTTCAGGATTTGGAACTCCTCCTTCAGGATTTGAGCGTCTTCTTCAGAATTTTCAGCTCCCTCTCCAGAATTCACTGCTCCCTCTCCAAGATTCGCAGTACTCTTCCAATCCATAATTACAACCCATCACGTTATCAAGTTAGCTCTTTGTTGGTCATTTCGTAGTTCCCAGGCTATTCTTGCACTTTCCTCCAACTCTTCTAGTGCGTAGAAGGCAGATAATAAATCCTTGTCGCCTACTACTGGTCCATGATTTTGTAGGATGTATCCATCGCTATCATGAAGGCGGTCCTTGAAATATTGAAATAAGGTTTCTGAGCCTGGTTTACCGTATGG
The DNA here is from genome assembly GCF_037975285.1 of Ornithinibacillus sp. FSL M8-0202. GTDB lineage: Bacteria > Bacillota > Bacilli > Bacillales > Amphibacillaceae > Ornithinibacillus > Ornithinibacillus massiliensis. The sequence continues at coordinate 2,662,885 of NZ_CP150248.1, read as the reverse complement.
TACTAGACCAATCGTTCCAATTTTCATTTTTAAATACGGGGTATAGGATGGGATGATGTCCCTTTCATTTTCATGCTTTAGGCATGACCATAACGTTGAATAAAAGCTATGGGTGTGGATAACCGCTTGTATGGAATCATCCTTATCATATAAGGTTTTGTGAAGAGGAAGCTCCTTACTTGGTTTAATCCCTGTAAGATGTTCCCCATCGCGACTCGTTACGGAAAAATCTTCTTTCGTTAAATTTCCGAAGCACGTTCCGCTACCAGTAATATAAATATTACCTTCGTGGATAAAGCTCATATTGGCAGAGGAGCCTGTTGCCTTATCTCTATCAAATAAAGCCTTCCCAATCCATATAGCATCTGATAGTTTTTTCTCTAGGCTAGTCAATGGAATCACCCTTTGTCATGTTGGCTGCTTTGATAAAGAAATCCTTATCTCCAAAGTTCCCTGATTTCAACACTAGACGTATGTCTTTATTTTGAGTTGGTACCATGATTGGGACACCTGGATCGATGCTATCGCCCACTAAATAGGAATTGTATCCTAGTGTTTTGGTTACCGCCCCAGAAGTTTCACCACCTGCTACAATAATACGGTTGTAGCCATTAGCAACTGCATTCTTCGCAAGAAATGCTGTCGTTTGCTCCAATAGTTCTGATACCTTTTCTCTTCCAGCTTTCTGAGCCTCTTTCACATTCTCGGGCTTATCAGAGCTATAAACTAAGATTTCGTCTTCTTCTGAAGCTTGAATTTGTTCCCATAGCATTTCTTTTGTTTGTGTCCCATCAGCTAATTGGAATGGGTCAATTCTAAATGAAGGCTTGTTTAATTTCTTAAATTCTTCTATTTGTTGTAGGGTCGCTACCGAACAACTTCCCGCTAGAATAATCGCCTTTCCATTAGTGGAGCTTCTTTGAAATTCCACTTGAGAATTCTCATGAAGGTATTTACGACCAAGTTCGGTCATTAGACCTGATCCACCGGTTAATAACGGTAAATCACCGAACAGCTCGACTATTTTTTTGGCGTGTTTTTCCTCCACATAATCAGGAATCACATAAAAATGCTCTTTATCTTTTCCGAAATCCTCAATTAAGGATAAAATTTCTTCATTAGGTAATTCTAATTGTTCATGGTTAATGGTTAGACTTGGATATTTCCCTTGTGGCTTCATTAAATTCGCTATGTCAGCATCCCACATTGGTGTTAACGGATGGTGTCTCATGTGTGTCTCATTTAGAGGCACACCGTTCACAATCAATTGCCCATCCTTCACGATTCTTCCATTAACCGGAAGCGCTGGGACTAGAACCGTGTAATGAATATCGTACTTTTCTAATACCCCATCAATGATAGGACCAATATTGCCTTCTTCAGTAGAATCGAATGTAGAACAATACTTACTATATAATTGCGTTGCACCATGATTCTTCAACCACTGGAACGCTTCTAATGATTCTGATACAGCTTTAGCTTTCTCTTCTGTTCTTGTTTTCAAGGCAATGACAACGGCGATATTTTCATCATCTACCTGATAATCTTCTGCTGGTATCCCATTGTATAGATACGTTTTGATACCTTGTTTAGCCAGGAAGGACGCTGCGTCGCTCCCACCTGAAAAATCATCCGCTACGATACCTAAAATAATCTTCCCCATATCTACATTCCTTTCTTACCCTATTTATTTACCTATGCCAATACTTATTTTGTGAAAATAGTTGTTATTTCAGGAACAAATGTCACGAGCATTAAAACAGCGATCATAATGAGCCAAAACGGCAATAGCTTTTTCGATAATTCCATAATAGGGACTCCTGAAATATTACTTGCCACATACATCGAAGTTCCTACAGGTGGCGTTAATAAGCCAATCGTCAAGTTAATAACCATAACTAAACCGAACTGTACAGGATCTACACCTAAGCTTCCTGCTACAGGGGCTAAAATCGGTGCTAGTAACATAATGGCTGGGCCACTATCTAAGAACATCCCTACTACTAATAAGATTAAGTTGATAATTAGTAATAATAAAATTGGATTATCTGTAATACTCAATAATGTAGAGGTTATTTGTTGTGGAATTTGTTCACTTGATAATAACCATCCAAATAGTGACGTAGCAGCAATAATAGTAGAAATAATAGCTGTACTTAATGCTGCATCAAAAAATATCTTCGGTAAGTCCTTTAGTTTAATTTCTTTATAAACAAATGCACTAATGATAAAGGCGTAAACAGCAATGATTGCTCCACCTTCTGTAGCCGTGAATGCGCCACCTCTAATACCTACAATAATGATAACAGGCATCGCTAAAGCGAAAGCAGCTCGCTTAAAGCTAGTCCATACACCTTTTAAGCTAACTTTCCCTTCTTTCGGGTAATTCTTCCGCTTCGCTACAAAATAAGAATACACAAAGAATCCCAATCCAATTAACACACCTGGAATAATACCCGCTACGAATAAATCTCCAATCGAGGATTGTGTTGTTACACCATAAATAATTAACGCGATACTTGGTGGTATGATTAGCCCAATACTTCCTGAAGCGGCTACTAAAGCGGCCGAGAATCCGGCATCATACTTTCTTTTTTTCATTTCTGGCACCATGACAGAACCTAAAGCAGCTGTATCTGCTACACCAGACCCTGAAATACCACCCATCATAATTCCACTTGTGGCAACAACATGCCCTAAAGCACCTTTGATATTCCCAACAATCGATAATGCAAAATCAATGATTCTTTTAGTAATTCCACCATGCCCCATGATTGACCCAGCTAGCATGAATAAAGGAATGGCCATAAAAGGGAATGAATCAAGTGCTGTAAATAATCGTTGGCTTAAGACAACAATTGGATAATCACTAGCCAGCATCGCTCCGATGGAGGAAAGCGCTAGAACAAAACCAATTGGTACGCCTAACACAAGAAGTACGACAAACGTTCCAAATAAAATAGCACCCATTATTGCTCATCCCCTGCCTTTCTGATAATTTGTATGGTTTCACTTAAAACAAAATAGATTAATAGTATTCCGGAAATCGGAATAACAATGTAAACGAACTCCATCGGTAATGATAAAGATGGACTGGATTGTCTAGCTCCTAATTTGACAAATTCAAATCCACTATACGTTAATATTCCTGAGAAAATTAAAACTAGCATATTATTAAACACCATGAGCGTTTTACGACTAACACCAGTTAATTTTCGAGCTAACATATCTAATGCAATATGGGATCCATATTTTATCGCAACAGCCATCCCTAAGAATGAAACCCAAACAAATGTATAACGGGCTAATTCCTCCGTCCATGTCAACGGACTATTAAATAGATACCTAGATATGACTTGCGCAGTAACAACGGATACCATTAAAAACATCAGGAATCCACAAACATAATACAATGTCTTCACCAGAATCTTATCCAGCTTTTGCACTGTTAACACCTCTCATCTGTAATAAAGGAGGAGCAAAGAAAACTCTTCACTCCTACTTCTTTTTTCTATTTAAGTGCTTCTACAATTCGGTTATAAAGATCGATATCAATTGTCTCTGCGAATTCACTGTGAGATTTTCTAGCTTCCTCAGCGAATGCTTCTACATCAGGCTCTATTACTTCTAGCCCTTCACTTTTCATTGTTTCAAGAATTTCATCTGTTTGTTCACTTACTAGTTGATTCTCATATTCTGTCGCGATATCTGCTGCTTCTTGAATAATTTCTTGTTGTTCTGCTGATAGCTTAGACCAAGTCATATCACTCATTGCTAGTGTCACATACTCGTACTTATGTGCTGTTAGAGATAAATAATCTTGTACCTCATGAATACGTCCACCAAAAATAAATGGAATAGGATTTTCTTGTGCTTCGATAACATTTTGCTCTAAACCAGTGTACACTTCATTCCATGCCATTGTTGTTGGAGAAGCTCCCATTGCTTGCCATGTGTGTTCCATCGCTTTGATTTCCGGTATTCTCATTTTCAAGCCTTTAATATCGGCTACTGTTTCGATTGGTTTGTTCGCCGTAATATGTCTTGGTCCGCGATCCCACCAATTTAAGATTCTAATATCAGATGCTTCTAAGACACGATTAGCAATCTCTTGTCCTACTTCACCATGAATTACTTTGTTATATTCTTCTTGACTACTAAATAAATATGGAAGTTCTAATAATTGAATAGAATCTTCAAAATTCCCTAAAACCCCTGCTACTAAAGCAAAGTCAACCGTACCAATTTGCATACCTTCTGCCATATCTCTATCTCCACCAAGTGTAGAGTTTGGATAGATTTCTACTTTCATATTACCTTCTGAAAGTCGTTCTACTTCTTCCTTAAATTTCACTGCTCCATCATGCCAAAGATCATTTTCTGATTGAATATGTCCTAATTTAAGTGTTACCGCATCTCCATCTTTAGAAGATGAATCATCCGAACACCCTGCCATGACAAAGCCTATGATGATAAATAGTGCCATTAATTTCATTGAAATCCTTTTCATTTTTTCCATTCTCCTTTTCTATTTATCTACTTCTACAATTACTTTAACGACATTTTCTTTCTTTTCGTTAAGTATATCTAGCGCTTTTTGTGATTCCTCTAATGGGACACGTTGTGTAATGAAATCGCTTAAATCTAGTCCCTCATTAACTAACTGACTAGCTTTTTCAAAATCCTTTGTTTCATAAGTCATGGCGCCGAATAAAGATATTTCATTGAATACAAAGCTATACGTATCCACTGGTATTTGCTTCGTAATCATCGCAACAATTCCTACTTCTCCACGTTTTCTTACGATAGACGATGCTTGATCGATAATGCCCGGAGCATCAGCAGCTACAATTGCCACATCAACACCTCTACCATTAGTAAATTCTTTAATTTTAGCCTCAACATCATCTTCGAGTGGATTTAATGCTAATATGGCCCCTTGCTTCTTAGCCATTTCTAAGTTAAAAGGCTGTGTATCGGTACAAATGATATTTTTATAGCCTGCTTCTCTAGCCGCTACTAATGTTAATAATCCGATCGTTCCAGAACCTAAAATAGCAATCGTATCTTTCTCTGGTACGGTAATTCGTTCAATCGCATGAATACCTACCGCTAGTGGTTCTACTAATGTACCAATTTCATAGCTGATATCATCTGCTATTTTATAGACAATATCCTCAGGTGCGTTGAAGTATTCAGAGAATGTTCCAATCCAGCCCGGGACACCAGGTGCCTTTTTACCAGTACATAAATTTAATAATTCTTTTTCACAAAATTCACACTCTCCACAACCAATATGTGGCTCTACTGTTACACGATCACCGATACGAAACTTAGTTACTTCTGGTCCAACTTCAACCACTTCACCTGCGATTTCATGTCCTAGTATTGCAGGTGGCTTACGGAATGCATGGGTCCCTTTAAATAGATGTAAATCCGAACCACAGACACCTACCGTTTTCACTTTGATAAGTACTTCGTTCGCTTTAATCGTTGGAACCTCTATATCCTGTATTTCAATTTTTGTTGGTTCTACTACTACTGCTGCTTTCAAATTGCTCCCCCCCAAGTTGTTATTAGAAAACTTACTTTTCATATTAACACATACTGAAGCGCTTTCAACTATTATAATTTTCGTATTCGTTTCATTTTGAAACGTTTTATATTTTTCTAATTATTAGCAAACTATTTTTAGTATCATTTTAAAACGTTCTCTTGTTTGAAAATTAAAATATGATAGAATGTGAGTATGATTATGGAACTAGAGGTGTTGCATTTGAAAAAGATAAAGGTTCTCGCCATAGCCCCTTATCAAGGCTTAAAGGATCTTATTGATAAAGTGGCAGGTGAAATGAATGAGTTAGAGGTTCACACATTTGTTGGGGATATGTTGAATGGGGTAAAGCTTGTACAATCGAAAGCAGATCTGGATTATGATTTTATTCTTTCCAGGGCTGGGACGGCAGAATTAATTCAAAAGATAACGGACTTACCGGTTATCGACATGAAGCTATCTATTATTGATATGATGCGAGCAATTAAACTTGCACAAAACTATTCTGGTAGATTTGGCATAGTAGGCTTTAAGAGTATAACAGATACTGCCAATATAATTGGACAGCTTAATAACGACGATCTTGAAATTCAAACGTTGCACTCTATCGCCGAAATCGAAAAAGCCATCGCTCATTTAAAAGCGAATGGGGTTAGCTTGATTGTAGGCGATGTTATCACGGTTAGACATGCTAAGAAAATGGGACTTCATTCTATTCTTGTTACATCTGGTAGAGAGACGGTGATGAATGCATTTTCCGATATTATTTCGGTCAATCATTATTTATCAGCAACGAAGGAGAAAACGATTATAACAGAGAGTATTATACGCCATTCAAATGAAAGCGTTTTAGTGTTTAACGAGGGGGAAGAGGTTATTTATTCAAGTATGAAGGAAAACGATGAGATTTCCTCTATTCTAGTAAAGGAATGCGCATCAGCGTGCAATAACATAGAAGATGGGGACGACCTTGTTATGGTGAAGTCTATCCAACAAGATTCTTATCATATTACTGGAAAGAAGCTTTCTATAAAGGGTAAAACCTATCCTACATACTATTTGAAAAAGCTTCGTTCGCCTTTGAAGCCGATGGATAAGTCTATTCTCTATAAAAATAGTACCGATTCACCACAAGTAGATTTAGATACGTTTACGACATCCAATAAATTGTTTACCAATGTCATTGAAAATGCAAGGTCACTGGCTGAAACGGACACGCCGATACTGCTGTATGGTGAAAAAGGAACCGGAAAAGATACGTTAGCCCATGCCATTTATCAAAGAAGCGGCTATCGCAATAAACCAATGGTAATCATTGATGTCATGTATATGAATGATAAAAAGTGGGAGTTGCTTTTCGAATCTGACAACTCACCTTTTTTAGAAGAAGATATGACCATTTACATCCGTAACTTACATCTTCTAAATGATGAGTATCAGTTATTATTGGAGTCCTATTTTAGTAATTCCTTTGTGCACAAAAGGAACCGGTTAATTTTCACATGTGATAGCAATTATTCGAAAGCCATGGAACAAGGACCATTTATGCTTTACTTAAGAAATGAATTAGCTGTATTTCCATTAACTTTACCTTCTTTAAATGAACGAAAGGAAGATATTCCAAGCATTGTCAGTCTATTCTTAAGTGAAATGGCACCCAAATACAGCAATCAGATATTAGGATTAAAGCCTGAGGCACTTAATCGATTGCAGAACTTTCATTGGACTTATAATTTAGACCAATTAAAAAGGGCAGTGGAAGAATTATTTGTTTTAACGAATGATTTTTATGTGGATGAAGATACGGTTAAAATCGTTTTAAACAGCATTACGATGACAGCTCCAGAATCTACGAATCCACTAATCCATACGAATAAAACATTAGATCAACTAAATAAGGAAATCATTGAACAGGTTCTTATAGAAGAAAATTACAACCAAACGAAAGCAGCCAATCGATTAGGTATAAGTAGAAGTACATTATGGCGTAAGATTAAGTGATTGGGGACAGGATTACTGTCTCCATCACTATATACAAATCGCTTTACACCTGAAGGGAAGACATCCACGCTTCCCTCACCTTTCATCTAGTTGTTTTTGTGCGTCATTTAATTCAATAATTAAAGCGAGTAATGGTAGCGTATAAACTTTATATGGTTCCTTTGTTGTATCAATGTTGGCAACAGCTTCCATCGCCCTATCAATGTCCGCTTGGGTAGTGGAGGCCTTAAGCTTTTTCGTTGATTGCCCTGTTTCATCACCCTGTGTTTCCTCGTCAAATAAAGCAACAACCTTGTTTGCCGCTTCCGCAAATTCACGCTCAGGTTGTTGTGTATACGTCTCGTAGAAATAGTAGCCTAATAAAGCAATAAATATGGCAGCTATCGTAGAAGCAAACACAATCTTAGGATTCTTTTTCTTTTCACTTTTCTGCGCTATCTTTTAATCCACTCCATGAATTCTGCTCGTTCGAAATTAAAGTCTCTTACTGGTAGAATGATGACATGCCCATAATAGACAAAATAATGCTCCTTCTCCACGTAAATGCGTTGAATATCTTTCCATTCTATACGTTGTTCCTTATCTTCTCTTCCCTTCATAACAAGGCCTTTATCATCGATTTCCAAGGCATACGCCCCAAGCTTTTGAAATAAATTGGTCTTCTCGATTTTTCTGTACAGCACTTTGCCAGTTCGCTTACGAAGCAGCCCCGGCATAAAAGGAACAATTAGTGCTAGCAAAATAACACAAACAAGTATATTAAATAATGTAATACTAGAAAAGATAAACCAAGCGGCTATAACAACTAAAACAACATATATAACCATCAGTATGCTAATAGCATTTCTTATTTTCTTTGATGTGTTTACAAAATGGTTAATAAATACATGAATATCTTCCTTGTTCACTTCACCTTTTATTAACATTAGACGTCACCTTCTTTTTTGAACTTACAACGTTTCTATACCTTTGTGATGTGCATTGTATTCCCGGGTTAACTCGCCTTCCTTCTATCCCTGTATCTCCTATACATACTCTCACTAGCCCCCGTACCGAAAACAATCCCAACGATAATAAAGATAAATCCAATTACATGAAACAGATGTATCACTTCACCCAAAAAGATAGCTGCACCAATTAACGCAAATAAGGTGTTTAAATTGAGAAAAATGGCTGACTCTGCAGGTCCTACCTTCTTTATCGCATAGTTATATGTCATATGACCGAATGCCGTAGCAAAGATAGCACTAAAGATAAAGATAGAAGCCATTTTCCAATCTACTAAACTCGCTAATTCGGTAAAGTCTTTCTTTAATATAAAACTATACAAGATAATACAAACAGAACCAACCATCATCATATAACCAGTAAGTAGTCTTGGATCAAATGATGGCTTTAATTTACTGATAAACACAAAACTCAAGCCTTGGACAACGATACCTAAAAACACAAGCAAATCCCCTATAGAAACAGCTGCAAATCCATCTTCCCCTACTAATGTCGTAATCGCCACACCTACAAATCCAAGGATAAACCCAAATACTCTCCACCGTGATACAAATTGTTTTAATAGTATTCCTGAAATAACCATCGTAATTAATGGAGCCATCCCGATAATCAAACTACCATTGACAGCAGACGTATTTTCTAAGCCAACCGCAATAAATATATGATGGAGCACAACATTAAACACGGATATGGATAAAATAATCTTCCATTCATTTTTATACGGGAGACGAAAAATCCCTAATCCATAACATCCAATTAATACCGCAACTCCTGCAACTAAAATTCTAAATCCAGTGATTACTATCGGATCAAAGCTAATGACTAACATTTTTAACGCAGAGACATTTAAACCCCACATGAACATAACTACTAGTAAAATGATATAAAGCTTTTTCAAGATGTCCTCTCCCATCTGACTGTCTTCCATTTAGAACCTTACTTCCACCACTTTAGAAACGTTTCCTATCTGCCATCTCCCTAAATAATCTTATTCCTCTCATACAATTTATCCCTATTTATTCGACTATTTTGCGTAAAATCCCTTTAATTTCATTTCATAATATTCGCCGTTATACTAATGCAGCGAATACAAATAGCTTTTAGTTAACTATAAACAAAGTCCTCCCACATTCTTTAATTGTCTCGATAAAAATTCTTTTTATCAATCCAATAAGGAAGACACTTACTCTATTAACTGGATTGAGCCTTTTTATCGATTATCCCCATTAATTTTCTGATTTGCCAACCCTCATTTAAATTTATTACTACATGAAAAACCGACTACTATAAATCCGGTTTCACACCGTTTTATACTAGCCGATTAGTCGTTCCCTTCATCACATACATACCGCGACATCTAACATGCTGCCATAGTTTATCTCTTTCGGAATAATCGTCTTATTAATCATTTACCTCAAATGTATCAATAATCAAATACCCTCTCTCCAAAGCAGGCTGGAAGTAGTGCATATACCGTTGTTGAAACTTCTCTAGGTAGTCCTTCTCTTTTTGAAGCTTCTCCTTATCGCAGTTTACTAGAATGAGAATTAACTTTGCTCTTACATGATTCCTTCCAGTATAGAGGTTAATATCATTAAGCATGTTTTGAATTCGGTCCACATTTGCCATGCTAAATGGTGAATACATCATCTTAAAGAAGTAATGTGTTCCGTCTACATGTAGAAAGGCATTGTAAATTCTCCGCTTCTCAATGGTATATTGATCTGGAAAATCAATTCTTACATGATAAGCGATATCTTCTAGCGGAAGTCCTAGGTTGTGAGCAACCTGTTTCAGAGCTTGTCGTTCGATGTTTTCCTCTAAATCCATACTCGTTCCTTTAATTAGCTTACTATGCTCCTGTTTAAATGTAGGAATGGCTTCATTTTCTTTTTCTTCTGGGGTATTAGTAGGGGATTCCTTACTAGAGTACGACATGACTTCATCGTCATTTTCTTTTTCCTTTTCCGAAGCAGGCACAACATTTGCTGCTGTGTTTATCGTAACCGTTTGGTTGCTCAGTTGGTTGGATATCTGATTCATTGAATTTACCATAAATGTAAGCATTTCTTGTTTGAAATGACTATATTCTACACTTAGTCTATTGTTGACTTCTGTTAATTCCTCTTGTTTTTCCTCCACCCTCTTCATTTTCTTCTCCACAGAGAATATCCTTCCCAAGCTCAACTTATCAAAGGAAAAACTAAGACCAATGATTGCGATGAGCATGATTAAAGCAACATGCTCAGGGGATAAAACGATATTCTTATATAACGACCAGATGATGATGGAACTGATGAAGATGAGGATTAGAATGATGATGAGGTGGTGGAAACTGATTTTTGCTTTTTTCATAATTCCCCTCCTGGTGTTGCGAGTTTTAAATTTGTATTTAGTTCCATCATATGGTTGAGTTTGGTTAATGATTACTTGGGAAGGTGTTAGGTGGATTTAGAATGGGGTTTAAGTAGTTTGATATTCTTTAACGTGTAAAGAATCTATTTTTCAAGAACAATCACGGTTCAAGTTAGATGATAATATTTAATTTTTTGAAATGTTTTGCTGTTGTGCTAATATGAAAGTAAAATCCTCAGCTGTTGTTTTTTTCGTCATAGTCTTTTAAAGTCATTGCTGTGCTATGATTTCTTTTTTCAAACAGCCACATGATTTTGTGTCATAGCTCCATCAAAGCCATTGCTGTGCTATGATCTCCGAATTTTCTTTGACCTTCCTTTGCAAGTCATAGCTCCATCAAAGCCATTGCTGTGCTATGATTCCATTTTTTGGTATGCGGTGTCATGAAAGGTCATAGCTCCATCAAAGCCATTGCTGTGCTATGATCCATATATGTATCTATGTAGTAATTATGAAGTCATAGCTCCATCAAAGCCATTGCTGTGCTATGATGCAGCACCTGTTTTTAACATCGTAAACCCCGTCATAGCTCCATCAAAGCCATTGCTGTGCTATGATTACTTCATCAGTGATAATCCGAAAGTTTTGGTCATAGCTCCATCAAAGCCATTGCTGTGCTATGATGTTTTTTGAGTATGCACCAAACTCTGGACCGTCATAGCTCCATCAAAGCCATTGCTGTGCTATGATACGTAACAAAGAAGCCTGCAGGAATCGTACATTGGAGGCTTCTTTGTATTTATTTTTTCAATTTCTACGCTATATTTTTTCATGGTATCTGTCCCTTTTTTCAAAAACTAACGTGATGTATCCTCTATATATAGGATGTCCCTCTTCATCGAATTTTATACATCAAATTATAGAGTATACCCAATCTCGATTATAATAATTCATCATTAAAATAAAGTGAGCTGGTTAATTGTTACCTTTTCTTCATTAGCAGTTTTTTCTCCTAAAAGTAATCGCATTCTTTCATATTGTTTTTCCGTTACAGGTAACACTCGAATCGATCCTTCAGGTGGCAAATTTCTTTTTACCTTTTCAAGTTGTCTTTCCATAGATTCGTGTCCATTTACCAATCTACAGTAAACCGATAACTGCATCATATCGAATCCTTCATTTAATAAAAAATTCCTAAATCGTAAATAGTCTCTTTTATGCTTTTTGGTTTTTGTAGGTAAATCAAAAAATAAAAGAATCCGCATAAAACCACCCCTATTCATATTGATGCACCCTTAACGGAAGTAGATTAGGCAATTTTAAAAGAGTATAATCCTGATTCCTGCAACAGGATATAAAACTTTTCACCATTTCATCAATCGCCGTTGTAACCGAATACTTTTCATTAGATATCATTATCGATGTATTTGCTAGATTTACTAAATCAGCACGTATTTCAACACTCCACTGCTCGGTATCTTCTTGTGCAGCAACATAACAATCTACAACTGGTCGAAGGATTTCCATAAAATCATCTGCTAGATTAAAAGCATTTAATTGGTTATCATGATACAGACCTAAACATGGATTTAATCCATAATTTACGAGTGACCTTGCCACTAATCCTCTCATTATAGAATATCCATAATTCAATAAACGATTGATTGGGTCTTCCGATCTTCTAATAAAATTAGAATCAAACAATCTACTAAAATATAGTTTGGCTGCTACTGCTTCTCTATTAGAAGCATCTCCTGACTCAACCGTTTTTGATATTCTCCTCAATTCCTCCACTCCTTCTTTCTCGTGGAGTTCTAAGCATTTTGCTTGATTTATTATTTTCTGTTTAATAATTTGTTGCCATATCCGTTTTTTGAAAGGCTTAGACAATGATAATTGTGTTTCTAGAACCATTAGCTGTCTAGAATGTTGATTATATCCAGTCCATACGCCATTAGGAAGCTTCTTTCGATTACAAGTGTATATACTGACTTTATATTCTGCACATGCACTTAATACGTTCGCAGTAATTGTTACAGCAGGTGCTTCAATCATAATGGAGGCAAGATCATGTAAAGGAATCGTAAACGTTTCCTCTTGTTCAATAACAAGTTGAGAATGTTTTACCGATAACCGCGCATTATTCGTAATCATAATATGTCTCCAGCTCACTTTTTCACTCTCCTTTCGTAATTTTTTCTATCAACTAGTATTCTCAAAAATCTAAAAAAGAATACAGCAGATAGAAATTTCTACCTGCTGTATTCTTAAACAGTTTGTTTTTCCTTTTTAGTATTAAATGGTTGACGAGATTCTTTTCTTACGATGGATATATCTCCTAAAATACCAATTTGATATTTATCTAGCTTATCAATAGTTTTGAGTGAATATCTTCTATCACCTGGTTTATGTGGCTCATTTGGTTCTTTAAAAATAATACGATCCGAATCAATATCAATAGAATTAAAATAAAGGAAACGATCTATATCATCTTTTCTCATACGAACTAAATCATATGGATAAAGGCTAAATTGAAATTCAAACGTATCATCTAGCTCTTTCCAGAGTGCATAGCCTTTTCCACCTGTAACAACTTTCCGTGGTAATTCGGAATGCGCGGTATCCATTACATAAATAGGAACCATATGGTATTTATTATCCTTTAGAAATAAATCAATTCGAACCAAGTCGCCGTTTTGAGCAACACCACAATTTACCTGTCGCATATGTGACCCTTTATTCACTTCAACCTTGACCCGTCGTATCGGGTTACCATTCCCATTTTTACTAGGCTTATAAAGTGGCTCTTCAAATGCTTTGTTTGCATCGCCATTGTATGATAAATAACGATCTTTAATTGCATTGTATGTTGCAAGGTCAGAATCCTTATTGATCATCTTAAAATCCCCATTTTTATCAAACTTGATTTCTTTCAGAGGGACTCTTTTAACAATAATCGTCTTCCCTGACTTTTTATCGATTCCACCATCTATCATAATGGTTTCTTTGTGAGCCGCTCCTGTAACGGAATGTTTAGGCATTCTTGAAACCAAAATATATCGAGGTAATCGCTGGCCATTTTCTAATGCACCGTGTATTTCCTCCGGATTGGGTAGCTCTGCTAAACGAGAAAGAACATCATCTCTGAATCCATCCCATGGCTCAGGGAATGTTGTTTTTTTCGTATTGGACCTTTCTTTAGCTTTGTGGTAATTAGCAACTCGCTGAACCATTCCTGAATCTGTGCATCCAACAACAATAGCATCCATTGCATGATGTAGATATGTATCATCTCGATGTTTAGCCAGTCCCCAACGACTTCGTAAATGCGACGTAACACCGCCACTCACTGTCACCACAGATTTCTTTAAACCTTGATTCTTCATAATTAATTTCTTTTCTACATAGTTTTTAAAAAAACGACTAATAAAACGTGTATCATTCAAATGACGCTCTTTGACCAATTCCTTTTCATGTGAAGAGAATTCTCTCTTTAATAAATACTGTTTTTTTCTTTTTGAAAAATTCGTATTGTTAACATATTCTTCAAAAGCTTTCCACCGTTTCGTATCGTGTCCAAAATAATCAAATGGGATGTGATCACCCTTTTTACGGTTTTCATCACTATAAACAAGTACTTTATTTTGATAATTATCCATAAAGCTCTGACTATATGGAAGAATATGGTCTACATCCAGAGTCGGGGCACTATTTCGCTCTTTACTTAACTCTCTAAAGAACGTTTCAGCCGGTATAGGTTTTAGTGAATAAGCACATTTTTGATTCTGTTCCACCCATAATTTGTACCGAACAATGTCATATCCTTTTGGTTGTAAAATACCATTTTCCTGTAAAACTTTAATAGCCCCATAATTTCTTTCAAAATTCTCTTTTTGCTCATTGTTTATTTTTCTTCGTTCTTCAAAGTTTTTGGATAAGTCCCTGGCCAACTCAATATGGACTGAAACAGGCTGTCCGTAACGCTTTATAATAGCATTCACTACTTTACGAGACTGGGTTAGTGCTCGTTTCACCACAGGATTGGTTATATCATTAGGAATCGGAGGTAATAACACCTGACGCTTCTCATTAGATAATCCCGTGGTATCGTATCCAAATTCATCTGCTGCCTTTTTAAAAGATAATCCCTTTTCCATATAAGGTAATAGATTCTTAATCGCTTTAAATGAAAGATGACCAAATTTAGAATAAGTTAAAGAAAGAAGTTTACCAATTAAATCTTCACTATACACGCGATTTGCTAGATTATTAGGGTTTTGTAAATATTTTTGAATATCTTGGTCCGTTTTGTAAACCGTTAAAGCAAACCCTATGGCATCATAATCTTCCTTCCTATACTCTTCATCCGATTCGGCTGAATGAATATCCAATACACGTTTTATCTCATAATAGGAATCTAGATTTACAAATGGTAAACTTTCATTCTTACTAAGCTTTTCCTCTGGATCATAGGTTAACTCATTAAATGTTAACTCTTCATCAAGCTTTAACCACTTTCGAATATCGGAGTATTTAACTTTTGGTGGTGTTTTACGATTAGCAATATCACTGCGATCAAATAATTTACGAATAACTGTGTCACGTTGCTCTGGAGTAAGAGGCTGAATATCAGGGCCAATCGTAATCCGATTGATTTTATCCAATGCCATATAATATTGAAAGGTGTAGGTTGCTTTAGGAATACGTTTTTCTTTAACTTCCAAGGAGCAACAACCAACTCTATTTAGGATGGCATTCCCCGATGCAAAAGGTAATTGATGATTCCATACTTTTAAATAAGCCTCTTGAAATTCCACTTGAGCATATGGTGAGTGAAACTCGCGTTGCTTCTCAAATAAGGTAATGATTTCCTGTTCCAAATCTAGTCGACTAACATTAAATATATACTCATCATTCGAGTTACGCTTTTTATCATATTGGCTAAACTTAGGATCTTTCATCCACATTTCCCCTACCGTCCGATAGTTAGATAATAGATCCTTGTTTTCTTTTACACTGGAGATGACTTGGCCAGTTTCTGTTTCTCGCTCTTCTGATTTGCGATTTGATTTAAATCCCCGCCTCTGTGCTAGATGAATTAGTAATCTCGCCCATTCTTCTCGATTTAATAACCGTTCCAGGCCATCTAAACGTATATTCCAAATATCTATCGAGCCTTCCTTTAGTGGATATAGCTGTTGTAATTCTAATTCATTTAATACATCAAATTGAATGAGAAGTTTACGTATTTCTCTTTTCCTGTCACTATGTCTACGTAATCTCCTTCTTGCCGACCTCGCTAGACGACGTGGTTCAGCCAATGAAGCCCCTGTTTTAGGTATTTCTGCCTTATCAAACATGCGAACTCCTGCGTCCAGGATACCTACTGGTTTATATGTACCCGTTTCACTTCTATCCAGTTCAA
Source organism: Ornithinibacillus sp. FSL M8-0202 (assembly GCF_037975285.1). GTDB lineage: Bacteria > Bacillota > Bacilli > Bacillales > Amphibacillaceae > Ornithinibacillus > Ornithinibacillus massiliensis. Next base: position 2,646,542 of record NZ_CP150248.1, on the reverse strand, counting down.
TAACACTCCACCCAACAGAGTTTGTTCCAATATCAAGACCGATACGATAATCCAACTCTTTACTCATAGACATCCTCCTTTTTACTATTTTTCCCATTAATAACTATTTTAATCTTATCATCTAATAGAATATTATAAAAATAATGTTTACTTTTCTCGAATTATATCCTGATAGTAAAACAGACCCTAGCTACAATTAGCTAAGGTCTGTGTTCGTTTCATTATGAGTGGGGAGACACTCGTCTAAGACGAGCAGGCGATCCCCAACGCCACGAGCTACATGAACTGTAGCCTTATCATAGAAACATCAAAGCCATTGCTGTACCATGATAATATTATCCTAGCATTCGACCTATTAAATGTCAAGATAATTCAATAAACTTGATGGGACTATGACAGAAATGGTAAATGATTATTAGACATTGTATTTTAGGAGTGTCAATAAATATCATTTTAAATTTATATCTACTTATTCTCCTAAGATATATTAGGGGGTTTATTTTTTTATAAAATAGCAATTAAGGTGATACATAGGTTTGTATTTTAATTCATACATTATGCGCTTGTCACGGAGCCTCGGTGGTCATGAGATAAGGCAATGCGGCAAACGTACAGCTTGCCTAGCAAAGAAGCCTATCACGACCACCTCTCCGTGTAAAGCTGTGGTTATTTATATACTGCATACCCCGCTCTTAATTGTCAAAAGCTACATTTATTAAATGCCACCACCTAAGAACAACTAAATTTTAATTGAATGTGAAATAGACAGTATATGCCAATAATAATGTTAATTTCTCTTTTGTAGGTCTTTTTTTCATTTATTAAATATTTCAAAATTCATCACCCCTTATAGGTTATTTAAAAAGCCATTTTATCCTCCTTTCTTTTATTAATCTTATTTCTCCTTTTAATTTATTATGCCTTAATTATTCTTATGAATATAATATCGATATTTAAAATACTCATATATTAAACGAACAATGTCATAGTGAGTTATAGGTTATTTAAGTCATAGCTCCACCAAAGCCATTGCTGCCTCCCAGAAAGTAATACTAGCACTTCCTGTCGATTTATTACCATACTCAAAGCTACACGCGAAAAAAAGCATGGGAATCCGCCCATGCTTTTCTTCAATATCGTATGCAATTGATTATTCTACGACTATCTACACAATTGTTACAAACTGTCCAGATAATCTTTAACAATTAGTTAAGAAATATGCTAAATGATACCCCAATTTACCATTAATAAGCTACCAAAAGAAATTGGCTGGTATGATTTCGGCCTAACACCGACTTCATAGCAGCCAATACTACTTACTAGTAGTTCAACTCAGAATAACCTTACATAGTCAAGATTGGTTTAATAGTAATTCCTTTACCTGAATCAGCGAATGCCTCATTAATTTCTTCTAAGTCGTAGAATTTCACTAATTTATCAAATGGGAATTGGCCATTTTTATAATACTCGATAAGTTGTGGAATGAATAATTGTGGGATAGCATCTCCTTCAACTACCGCTACAATTGATCTTCCTTCGTTCAATAAGTCTTGTTGTACGTTTAATGTTACATCTCCAGTTGCACCGACAACAGCCACTGTACCTAGGCTACGAAGTGATTGAACAGATTGCACAACTACTGGTGAAACGCCAGTGGTTTCAACTGCATAATGAGTTCCGCCATCTGTGATTTTTCTAATCTCTTCTACTGTATCTACTTTAGATCCGTTGATGACATGTGTTGCACCTAATTCTTTCGCAAGTTCTAAACGATTTTCATGTACATCTACAGCAATGATTTTAGAGCAGCCTCTAATTTTAGCAGCCATTACAGCACTTAAGCCTACAGCTCCACATCCAAATACAGCAATTGATGATCCGAATTCTGGTTGTAATTTATTAATAACAGTACCTGCTCCGGTTTGGATTCCACATCCTAATGGTCCAAGAAGTCTAAGGTCAACTTCTTTATCCACTTTTACTACGTTTCTTTCGTTAGAAACAGCATACGTACCAAATGAAGACTGACCAAAGAAAGTAGAAACCTCTTGATCTCCTTGAGAGATACGATGCGTACCATCTTGCATTTTACCACCGAAATTGAACTCTGTTAAATAGATACAAGAAGCAGGATGGCCAGTTAAACAATTCTCACAATGTCCACAAGATGAGAAAGATAAAACAACATGGTCACCTGGCTCAACGGTTGTAACACTAGAGCCAACTTTTTCGACAATACCAGAACCTTCATGCCCTAGCACCGCTGGAAGTTGCACCGGAATTACTTGATCACGCGCAACAGCATCTGTATGACATACACCAGCTGCAACAACTTTAACTAGAACTTCATTTGCCTTTGGTTCAGCAAGCTCAACATTTTCAATTTTGAACTCTTGTCCTTTTTCATGAACAACTGCACCTTTAATTTGTATCTTACATCTACCTCCTATTTATGTAGTTCATAATAATTATAAGTAATAAAATATCAAAGGTAAAAATAAACGACTTTTGTTAATTTTCGTCGAAACCGCTACCACATAGGCGCTATAGCCGTTGAACCATGCAAAAAAATATTATTTTCCTCGCTAAATTTCCCCCAACCAGTAGCTCCTATGCAAGGAAATTTTATCCTACTAAAGTTCTAATTTTAGGATGGTTCCTGTACGCTGATCTACTCCTTTAAGTGATTTTTGCTGCTTGAATACTTCCCCCTAATCAACCCTAGTAAATCCAACTTAAGCTTCAAAAACGCCAGGCTACTTTTCTCTGGATTTCCTCGGACTTGGCCGTTCCACTTTTCTGTTTTGCTTTAAACGACTGGGATTTCGCGCGGGATTGGCTGAATTTCGCGCGAGGCTGACTGCTTTTCGCGCGGGATTGGCTGAATTTCGCGCGACCTCGTATGAATTTCGCGCGACACTGTAGTACTCGCGCGATTTCTGGACATGTTCGCGCGATTTCCCTTGACTCTCGCGCGAATATCGAACGTTCTCGCGCGATTTTTCCATAATCCCGCGCGAAAATATAGAAGTTCCTAAACTAACAAGGCAGGAGCTAAATCCGGCATCCTCTCCTATCCCCAACTCCTATTGAAACAAGCACCCCTCCCTTTCCCCTTTATAGGTATTTAGCCCTATTTTTTCATGTTGATAAAACCTTGATTATTTCGATAACCAACGTAATGGTTGCGTTTTCTTCTAATTTTTATAATTGACGCATATAAAAGAATTTTTAGAAAATATCTAGTCAAAGGATTTTTTATGTGGTAGAATCCTTTACAATCAAAATTTACTAATTCAACTACACAATTTAGAAGGTGATACATTCCGCAGATGTAACAGAGTTTTGATTTTGTAATGACAATGAAAATAATATTAAAAGGAGCGTGCTGGTAATGGCTTTTACACTTATCAAAAATGGTACATTAATCGATGGAAATGGCGGACAACCAATAGTAGATGCTGCCGTTTTAGTAAAAGATAATGTGATTCAAGCAACAGGAAAATTGGCTGACATTCAGGTTCCAAGTGAAAATGTTACAGAGGTTGATGCAAATGGTGGATTTATTTTACCTGGGTTTATCGATACACATGTACATATGATGTTCGAGGTTGGACCAGTGGAAAAACAAGTAACCACGCCTTTTTCATACCGATTTTACCAGGCTACTCAATTTATGAAACGAACACTCGATGCTGGGATTACAACTGTGCGTGATGCAGGTGGAACGGATGCCGGAGTCAAACAGGCCATTGAGGACGGTATCGTGCCAGGACCACGAATGCAGATTAGTATCACACCACTAACCATCACTGGTGGGCATGGGGACAGTTGGATGCGTTCTGGTGTCGACCTGACCTTACACGGCTATCCGGGAAGCCCAGACGGTTTATGTGATGGTGTTGAAGAAGTCACTAAGAAGGTTCGCGAGGTACTTCGAGCTGGGGCAGATGTTATTAAGGTTCACGCAACTGGTGGTGTACTCAGCCCAACCGATCATCCAGAGTTCACTCAGTATAGTCAGGAAGAGCTTGCGGTAATGGTTCGTGAAGCAGCATACCGGCGTGGCTTAAAAGTAATGGCCCATGCACAAGGCAAAGAAGGAATTAAAAATGCGGTTCTTGCCGGAATACATTCGATCGAACACGGAATTTTCATTGATGATGAGGTGGCAAATCTAATGGTTCAGCATGGCACCTATCTCGTACCAACCCTACTAGCACCTGTGTCGGTGTTAGAGAATGCTGAGGCAAGTGGCTCCATGCCAGAATATGGTGTGCAAAAATGTCGCGAAGTCGTGGAATACCATAAAGAAAGCATCGCACTCGCCTATCAAGCCGGCGTTAAAATTGCCATGGGAACAGATGCAGGGGTGATGGCTCATGGTACCAACCTTCGTGAACTAGGTCTGATGTGTGAGATTGGAATGTCCCCTATGGAATCCATTGTTGCGACAACTAAGACAGCAGCAGAATGCATGGGCTGGGAGGACCAAATTGGTACAGTAGAAGCTGGTAAACTAGCTGACATCGTTATTACGAGCACAGATCCATTAACCGATATCCGCTCATTAGAGAATAACGACAATATTGTTGCTGTTTTTAAAGATGGCGAATTAGTAAAAAATAAGCTAAATAAAGTGCCCGCAACAAGTAACTAACTGAAATAGGAGAATCCCTCAAACAGGGCTTCTCCTCCCAATCCATTATGTTTAGTCGTGTGAAATGCACTGCGGCAATGGCTACGTAATATATTTTAATGTTTGAAAATTCAAATTAAATACACTTTAAGGGGATGACCATCATGAATGAACCTGTCGTTGCGACAATGCTTATTTTACTTTTATTAGGTGTAGGTGAATTTTTATCGATTAAGTCTAGAGCACGTATTCCAATGCTTCTAGTAGTCATGTTGGGATACTTATTACTACTGTGGACAGGCATTTTTCCAAAGGACCTAATCGGTTCATCCGCATTAACTGCATTTGGCGGACTCATGATTGCACCATTAATTGTACACATGGGAACGATGGTACCCTTTAAACTTCTGAAGGCGCAAATTAAAGCTGTGTTTATCGCATTATTCGGGATTATTGTTGCAGCAGTCTTCGTATTGCTCCTTGTCCCAATGCTCTTTGACTATGCCTCAGCAGTTGCTGGAATTGGTCCGCTTACAGGAGGAACGATTGCCTTTATTTTAACAACAGACAGGCTTCAGGAACTAGGGTTGATTAGCTTAATTACCATACCTGCATTAGTGATTGCCATTCAAGGATTAGTCGGCATGCCACTAGCGACACACTATCTACGACGACATGCTTATCACATTAAAAGGGAATTATCCTCCAATAGCAATAGCGAAATAGCAGCGACAAGTGCTAGCTCTATCAAGGAAAAGACAAGAGAAACATGGATTCCGGAAAAATACCAAACCAATGTCATCCTTCTCTTACAGCTGTTTATAGGTGCAACTTTAGCTATCTTCTTAGGAAATCTCACTGGAATAAGCTATAGCCTCTGGGCACTTATTGTTGGTGTCGTTGGTGCACTATTAGGATTTTACAATGATAAGATGATGGATCGTTCCAGTTCATTCGGAATCGCCATGGTTGGCCTGATTATTTATTCATTGGGAGCAATGAATGACATTACACCGAGTATGTTTGTTGGCTACATCCCAGTTGTACTCACGATTATGATAGTCGGGATTCTTGGTATTATTGCTGGAGGAATTATTGCCTCTAAACTCATGAAATGGGATTTGAATAAAGGGGTACCTGTTGCTTTAACAGCTCTATTTGGATTCCCAGGCGATTATATTATCTGCGAGGAGGTCAGCCGTAGTGTCGCTGATAATGAGAAAGAGCGACAAGCAATTTTCAATGAAATCCTCACTCCCATGCTCGTTGGCGGCTTCACCACTGTCACCACAGCATCTATTGTAATCGCTAGTATTCTAGTTCAGACATTGTGAGAAAGGAAGGGGCGTTTTTTATGGTAGCGTCCCTTCCTTATTTATTCTGAACCCCAATCCATCAAGCCGTGTTTACTAGTTTCTCCCACTTATACGCCATTCAATCTCCTATAATACCCCCTCCCTCATCACTCATGTAATGAAATCACTAAGACCAAACACATGCTAAACATCGTATATTATTTTATAATAGAATTATCAGTTAAAGAATGGAGATTATTATGTACAAATTAATTGCAATTGATATGGATGGTACACTGTTAAATGACCATCATGAAGTACCTGAAAATGTAAAAAGTGCCTTACACCAAGCGAAAAAACAAGGAATTAAGGTAGTCCTCTGTTCCGGTCGCCCTATTGGTGGGATGCGGAGCTATATTAAGCAACTAAGCTTAGATGAAGACGGTGACTATGCCATTGCGTATAATGGTGCATTTGTACAAAACACGTATTCAAACGAAGTGGTAGCAGAATTATCACTAAAACACGATGATTTGCAAAATCTATACGACCATAGTTTGGAACTGAACACTCCGATGCACTTCTTTGATGTAAATGGACTTTATACACCTAACGCTGATATTAGTGAATATACCGTGCTAGAATCCTATTTAAACAAAATCCCGCTAGGATATCGCCAGGTAAGTGATGTACCAAAGGATATATCCATACCAAAAATCATGTATATTAATAAACCGGAAAAGCTTACCCACACCATTCAAGCCCTTCCGGAGAGCCTAAAGAATCAATATAATATCGTTCAAAGCTCACCATACTTCTTAGAATTTGTCCATCCAAGTGCAAGTAAAGGCAATGCGGTAAGTAAGCTAGCAGAGCTACTTGGTATTAAACAAGAGGAAGTTATGTGTATTGGTGATAATGGAAATGATATTTCCATGATTGAATATGCAGGGTGTGGCGTGGCAATGGGGAACGCGATACCAGAGGTAAAAGCAGTAGCTGATTTTGAAACACTTAGTAATAATGAAGGCGGCGTAGCATATGCCATTGAAAAAGTGGCGCTTAAAGATTTAAGCGAAAGCCTCACATAATTGGGTGGGTAGGATGGATTAAATGCATCTGCCCTTTAATGGCCAATCAGAAAAGGAGTTATTTCTGGTTGGCTTTTTTTAATTCGTCAACTACTCTTGAATCGTAAAACGGTGGAATGATAGTAGCGGAAAACTCCCACATTAAGCGAACCAAGCCCCCTCACTTAAATCTACCTACCAATCAGTAGTGGAGCTGTTATTGCGAGTATAATCAAATTAAGCATAACAAAAAACAACAGCCAAAGGATTTTCTTTATTGGTTATTGTTTTTTTGGGGTGATGTTCTCACGAATTATTCGCTACTACTACTCTCCCAACACTCAGTACTAGCCTTGGTCTCATTAATATCTAAAGTCACAGAGTACTAAAACACGAACCCGCAGGGTAAGAAAGAGGGTTCATAAAGATAGATAAAGACGGTATCCGGAAAATGACGTATCAAAATAACTTAGGTCACATGTTAACAATGGCTGATGCAAAGACTCTAATTGCATTATTCTCTCTTTGGGAAGAACAAGATTACGGAGAGTGGGTAACATTTACGGAATACCAGATTGTAGATAGACTGGATATGGGAATGGGTGGAAGGCAATACCAACTCGTTCGAAACTCTCTGGATAAGTTACGAAATACTTCAGTCGTTTTTCAGGAAGCGTATGAGATAGAAACAGCGCAAGCGTTATATGTAATGATCTCAGGTATAGCAAGCATGGAGAGTACAAGTAAATACATCAAAGAAGATGGTGTGTATGAAATCCCACTTGAAGAAGTCTATGGTACACTGTTTTTAGAAGATAGAAATCCAAAAAATAAAGCAGTTGTCGAAAAGGGCTGCGAGGAGTTAAAGAGTATTGATATAATAAAAGAGTTTTCTTTTATTAAAGAGGGTCGATCCTATACAAAATTGGAAATTGAAAATACGGATTGGTTAAAAGACATATTAGGTAAAAAAGATTACATTAGAGGTAGTGGTAGAATCAAACAGCTCACGTTTAACGATATTAAGTAAATATAATCGTCTTTTAAAATCAGACCGCTGAAAAATTTCCAGTTTTTCTGTGACTTTTAATGTATTTCTAAAAGATGGCTTTAAAATACAAAATATGAACTGAGAGTTAAATCGAGTAGGAGACTAGCCATTAATTGGCTAGTCGACCTCTCACACCACCGTACATACGGTTCCGTATACGGCGGTTCAATATCTTGTGTAAGCAGACTCCACTAGTTGGCTTAGTGAAACTAAGCCCCACTGGTGGAGTCTTTCGTTTGTAAGTGCCCAATGAACTTCAGGCGTTTTGGATAGTCGCCAGTATTTCTTTCTTGAATAACCTATACGTCTTGCGCTATCTTCATCTAGACCGTAACGTAGTAACTTCGTTATCTTTGTTTTCGGTCGTTTCCATCTCTTTAAGATAAGCTGTCTGATTCTGTGATGTAACCATGGTTCAATCTCATGTTTTATAAATATCTTGATAAATCCTAAACCAAAGTAACCAATCCAACCTCTTGTAACTTGGTTGATTTCCTTTATAATAGTTGTGAAGTTCCCTGTATGTTTTCGACTAGTTAGTCGTTTTAACTTACGCTTAAATTTCTCCTTTGCTTCTTTTGTAGGGATGAAACGACAGGTGCCATTCACTTTCATCATCAGACAGCTCAAGAACTTTAAACGAGTAGGAGATCCCACTTTGCTTTTCTCCATATTGACGATAAGCTTGAGGTCTTTCTCAATGAAGCGAGTCACACTTTTCATCACTCGTTCACCTGCTCGTTTGGACTTCACGTAAATGACAAAGTCATCTGCGTATCGAACAAAACGATGTCCTCGTTTTTCAAGTTCTTTATCCAGTTCATGTAAGTAGACATTGCTGAGAAGGGGCGATAACACGCCACCTTGCGGTGCGCCTGTTTTACTTTCTACGAATTCGCCAGACAGGTCTGTGACACCACTCATCAAGAACTTACGGATAACCTTGAGAATCATCTTATCTTTGATGAACTGCTCAAGATAGTACATTAATTTATCATGATTCAGTGTGTCAAAACACTGCTTTAAGTCACAATCCACGACCACTTTGTATCCTTCTTCATAGTACTTTGCACATTGTTTTAGTGCTGTGTGAGTTCCTTTGTTTGGTCGGAACCCATGACTTTGAGAAAGGAAATACGGGTCAATATGTGGTTCTATGACTTGCTTTATCGCTTGTTGGACAACACGATCACGTGCACACGGGATGCCTAGCTTTCGCTTGGCTCCATTGGCTTTCGGGATTTCTACCCGTTTAACAGGCTGAGGTTGGTAGGTTCCATCAAGAAGCTTCTGCCTTAAAGGCAGATAGTACTTCACTATATGGCCTTCCACCTCATATACTGTCATTCCGTCTACTCCCGCAGCTCCTTTATTTCGTCTAACGACTTGGGCTGCTTCAAGTAGATTTTCTTTTCTTACAACGAGCTCCATCAATGATGGAGACTTACCATACATTTCTTTCATTTTACCTAGAAGAAAGCTCTACACATCTACATACTCTTTCGGTTCCACCTTATCCCTCCGCAGACTGCCAATGTTTCCATTGTTTTCTGTAGTCTTCGCTTCTTCTAACCTCCATTCTTTACTTTGTATTTGATATTGTTCGGTCCTTCGGTACATTTTCCCTACTATGACCTCGGCTGACTTCTGCCTATTCGTTGTTACTACGATACCTTCGTATCGTTAGACAGACCTCCCCAGGTAAGGTGCGATAACCTTCCACTCATGTCACTGCCTCATTTACTGTAAGGGATTCGTGCAGTATTGGACTTTGCCTTGTTGAGCAGACTCATCCGTCCCCATTCAGCCTTCATATGAGGTTTCTATCCGTCAGTGCGAGTGTTTGCCTCCAGCTTCCTTCAGATTCCACCTCACAATGGACACCCTTGCTTTCAGCTAACAGTTCCTACTGCAAAGCCTGTAGTGGACTTTCACCACCAAGTTATCGCCCATGCTGGGCGCACTCATAAAAACCCTAGTCCAAAATTTTGGACTAGGGTTCCCTTTTATCGTGTATTTTATTCTTTTTCATAGATAGATTTAAGATAATTAAAAATTTCATTATTATCATCTAAAACTTTATATCTACCGTCATATGTTCTTATATAATTCTCAGCAATAGTATATCTATGTATAGATCCATTAACATGAATATATAGATCATATTCTTCTCTACTATCTTTAAATCTGCCTCCTTTATATACACGTAGTTTCGTATTAAGCAGGCCATTGATGTCATTTTGGTCATCAATTATTATTACTTCGTCTTCATCTGGTGATGTGTAAGGCTTCTCAATCCTTATAGTTTGAATTTTATCAAAATCAAAATCAGTAATTTGTTGATCTTGTGCAATTTGTTTTTTTACCATTTCAGAAAAAGTAGTAGGTAAAGAGGTTAGCGATATATTAAAATACCATATGGTAATGACTGCAATCATTAAAAGTCCAGCTACTATATAAGAAATTTTATTTTTGTTCAAAGACCATTTCACTCCTTCTGATCATTATTTTCTGATTATTGCATAATATTGATTGTTTTAATATTATACCAATATGAGTAAATAATCAATTTATTCCTAATAAAATGAGGCTGGGACAAAACCCCAGTAAATTAATATAAGCATGGTCCTTACCAACGTTTTAACGGTAAGGACCATGCTTATTATTTTTTGCACGCAATTTTCTGATATTAAAGTAAACAAAAAGGACACCATCTGATAAAATTAAAGTACGACCAATAACTTTTTTCGGAGGTGTCCTTATGTCGTATTATAACATGAAACAAGTTGTATTACCTATGGATTTGGAAGTTAGATTAAAAGAAAATGACATTGCCTTTGCCATTAATGATTTAGTAGAAAGTATTCCAGAAAGTGCTCTTGAACCACTTAGAAAAGATACAGGTCGTCCGCCATATGCTTCGCGGATGATGTTGAAAATTATCCTTTGTGGTTATACGCAGTCTGCCTTTTCGGGCAGGAAGATTGAAGCCTTATTAGAAGATAGTGTACGAATGATGTGGTTATCTCAGGAGCATCAACCAAGTTACAGAACGATTAATCGCTTTCGTGTGCACCCATTAGCGAAAGGGTTATTACGTGAGTGCTTTGTACAGTTTCGATCTCAGTTGGTAAAGGAAGAAGTAATTGAAGAAGAGGCTATTTTTATTGATGGCACAAAGATTGAAGCCAATGCGAATAAATTCACATTTGTATGGCGAAAATCGGTTGAAAATTATAGTGAAAAACTAATTGAAAAGTCCAATCAAATGTACGATGAGTTAATTGAGAAGCGAATCATTCCTGAAATAGAACGGGACGATTTCGAAGAGCTTTCGGTTGAAGAAATGAAAGAAATTGTGGAAAAACTGAGTGAAAAAATTGAAGCATACGACAAGGAAATTGAAGCGAGTGACGTTGGTGTTGAGCGGAAACAGCTTCGTTCCGAGCGAAAAGCACCAAAACAATATCGTAAGCAATTTGAAGATTTTATTGAGCGTAAACAAAATTATCAAAAGGATATGGAGATTTTTGAAGACCGCCATAGTTACTCAAAAACAGATCATGATGCCACATTTATGCGGATGAAAGATGACTATATGGGAAACGGACAACTGAAGGCTGGATATAATATTCAAGTTGCGACGGAAGGCCAATATGCGCTCGCTTATGATGTGTTTCCAAATCCAACCGACACCCGTACGTTGATTCCCTTTTTGAATACGATTGAAGAACGCTTCTTTGAACTACCTAAATATATCGTGGCAGACGCAGGGTATGGTAGTGAACAAAACTATGAAGATATTATGAATAATAGAAATAGAACACCTCTTATTACATATAATCAGTATCGAAAGGAGAAGAAAAGAAAACACAAAAACAATGCTTTTCATGTAGACAATTGGGAATACAATGAAGAGGATGATGCATTCATTTGTCCGAATGGAAAGAAATTATTATTCAGCCATGTGTCCCATCGAACCGACAAATACGGATTTAAACGCGAATTTAAAGTCTATGAATGCGAAGATTGTTCCGGATGCCCTTTACGCTCCATGTGTACAAAGGCGAAAGAGGGAAACAATCGAAAAGTATATCTCAATGAAAAGTGGGAATCTCAAAAAGAATACGTCAGGGAGAAGCTTTCAGACGAGAAAACTGGTGAAATTTACGGTAAACGTAAAATCGATGTGGAGCCAGTCTTCGGATTTCTGAAGGCTAATTTGGGTTTCACTCGAATGTCTGTTAGAGGAAAAGAGAAAGTGATAAATGAATTAGGATTTGCGCTTATGGCGGTAAACTTGAGGAAGTATACCGCCAAAATGGGTAAATCTAGTTTAGGAAATGGAAATGATTTCAAAAAACTGGTTCCAAGCAATTTTCAATCGCTTAGAACCAGTTTTTTATTACTTTCTGGCTAGTTTTGTCCCAGCCTCTATAAAGTTAATTAGTATAGCTAACCCAAGAACCATTTGATAACTGCATTCTAAGAATTTTGTATCCTCTACCTGGATTAGAGTTATTTCCTTGAACAAATTCATGAGTAGTTGAAACTGATGGAAATGTAATCCAGTTCATTTGGAATTCTGCTCGTCGATGACCTCCGCTAGCAATAGCGTATCGTACTTGTTCAAATTGTTTTTCTGCACCCCTTATTGCGGAAATATTTGCTGCACTATTTGATCGTTGCGATACTCCCCAAAGCAGGTCGGCAATGGCAGATACGTTTGCAATCGGGCCTATAAACTTTTGAAAACGTGGTACAAGGTTTGCCAAAGTTACAAGCGTACCATAGACTCCAGAGTAATCTTTCTTACCTTCCATAGCTTCCCATAACTGTCTGTGTATATCTCGTAATGTTTGTGCTTCAGACTCTGTCACAACTTTTGCTCTCCATACCATAAATAAAACACTCCTTTAATTATGTTGTTTTGATGTACATCTGTTAATAGAAAGAGAAAGAAAAATATAAAAATAAATCCCTTACTGAAAATCATTTATGCTTAATAGTTAAATTCTTAATTGCCTCCGATAAGTTAGTAATTACCTTTTCTAACTCGCCTAACTTTTTTTCAAAACGAACAAATAAATAGATAGTAATTGCTATTGGAAATCCAAAATTTCCAATAATAGATACCCAAATAGGGGCATCAGCAGGTGTCATAAACTCCCCCTCCTTTTTACTGAAAATATATTAACTATATAAAGTGATTGGAACTTAAAGAAAACAAACCATTATTAAATTAATAGATAATTTCCGCTATAAAATTGATAAAAACAGAACTAACGTTCCCATTAATGTATAATTAAGCTAGTCAATCTCTTTATAAAAGGAGGAAAGAATATAATAAGGAGGAGGTTATTTGATGAATACAAATTCTAAAATGAAAGAATTTGTAGAAGAAAATAAAACAGTTCTTGACAATCCAATAATCAAAAGTTTCTTGGCAGATGAAGATAATTTTAATCTAGTTCAGGAGGCTGTTGCGAACCCAACACCAGAAAATAAAGAAAGAGTTGATAAGGCATTTAAGGAACATTATCATAAGGTAAAATTGGTAAAATACGTTAGTAAGCTTATTCACTTTTTTAGCATTGACTATGATAGGAAGGTTAATAGAATTAAACAAAAGTATCTCTTAATCCTAGACCAGCCCATTTCATCTGATAATGAAAATGACGTTGTTGCTAAAGATCTCATAACTTCAGAAAATCATTTATCTTTTGATAATGTATTCGGTTCAACTTTAAAAGACCAGATAGAAAATGAAGATTTAATACAAGCTTTGACTACACTCACACAAAAACAACTTCAAATACTTGAACTCCTTTATTTAAATATGATTTCTCTTAAAGAGGTTGCATATCTTCTTAATACCAGTCCGCAGAACATATCAAATCAACATAGAAAAGCACTCAAAAAATTACTCGACCAGTTAGTTTAGTATTTATCTATTAGGAAGGAGATTATATGGAGAATAAAAACAAAGAGATAGAAAAAATAATAAACGACTTTGAATTCAAAATTAAAAAGAGCTTACACAATACTTCATATCAAGAACGTGAAGATCTGGAACAGGAAATAAAAACTAAAATAATAGAGAAAATACATTCCGTTGAGTTTGGGGAAGCGCCTAGTTTCTGGAGACTTATTGATAGTAAGTAAGTGCAAAATATCACTGTATAATAAGCGTATATCATTCATAAAAAATCTCCCTAGTCAATATTTAGGGGGATTTTTTATTAGAAAAAAATATTTTTAAAAATATTTTTCACTTTAATTGTCCGTGCAGGTACAGTAAGAAGGGTATATTTTAACAACTATTATGCGTCCGTACCAGTACAGTATGCTATTAGGTGATTCCCCTTCCAGTACCATATTTTAAAATGTCCGTAGTGGTACAGTAAAGCATAAAAAGAGACCAAATATAAAAGAAGCCAACTGTCCGTACAGAGACAGTAATAAGGAAATAAAAAAATCCCTCTCTATCAGTCTTAAAGGCAATAAAAGTCCGTGATAGTACAATAGAGCATAATCATGTGAAATAAAGAACCAAAAGTAAATGTCCGTAATAGTACAGCATTAGAGATAAATTAAAATCCATGATCTTCCAAGATTAAGTGTCCGTATTGGTACAGTATTTTTTCCAAAAACCGGCAATGTTGTACTAATTTCAAGTGTCCGTGATAGTACAGTATCAGAGTGAATTCTGCCACCAATTGTCCGTAGTAGTACAGTATAGCAATCTGTCTATTAATGGTGTAAATTGTTGTTAATTAGATGGTTGTAGGTAGGGGAATGCTATGATTTATGAAGATGTATATAGCTTTTTGTTGAAAAAAGCATCGGCTAAAGAAATAGATATAATACTAGAGATGATTAGAAATACGGACTGGAATGGACGATTAAAGTAAACCCGTAATCAAACAACGCATACAAAAATGAAGCACCTCTTGCTAAGATAGAAATATCAATTGAAGGAGGTGCTTTTCTATGCCACATGAAGAACTAATCATCGTGCCCGTAACACTCCATCCTGAAAAAGAAGAACCTATGTTAGCGACCCCGCCAGTTTCCTCGGCAACTCCTGTTTTTATGATGAAATCAGGCGGCTTTGAACTTTCCTTCTTTAACGGTGTGGATGAGCATATCATTCAAACCGTCATAAGGGAGTTGAGAAATGAATGAGGCAAGATTATACAGACGTCAAGAACATTTATATTGTTTGTGGAAAGACGGATATGAGAAAGGGAATTGACGGCAAGATAACTTCGAGCTAGATCCCTATGGCGATTCCATCTTCTTATTTTCCGGTTGGAGCAAAGACCGTTATAAATGTTTATATTTTGATGGGGATGGATTCGC
This sequence comes from Ornithinibacillus sp. FSL M8-0202, assembly GCF_037975285.1. GTDB lineage: Bacteria > Bacillota > Bacilli > Bacillales > Amphibacillaceae > Ornithinibacillus > Ornithinibacillus massiliensis. Next base: position 2,631,122 of record NZ_CP150248.1, on the reverse strand, counting down.
CATGCTTTATAAACGTTTAGATAATGGTAAACTTCAGTGGCCTAAAAACGAAAATGAAGTTCGCAATTTATCGCAACAAGAACTTCGTTGGCTCTTGGAAGGGTTAGCTATTCAACAACCAAAAGCAATACAAAAATCTCCAAAAGGTGTTTTTTAACTATTCATTTTTCGTTCGATAGCGTATACTATAGCTATCTTAACAGAACGAAAGGTGGTGAAATTGCATGGTTCAATCTTCTCCTGATCAGAACGATAAATTAATTAAACTTTTAGAGGAACAATTAAAACAATCGAATCGACAGATCGAAGCTTTGACCGAGCAAGTTCGCCACTTAACGAAGCTACTATATGGTTCGAAAACGGAGCAATCGAAATACAATCTACCCGATGGGCAAACGTCGTTATTCGATGATGAGGATGATGACGATTCTTTTAACTATTCTGAGCACACAGAAGAACAAAGCGAACAGAAGATTGCATATACTGTTGAACGTAAAGCAAAAAATAGAAAACGCAATGATTTTCTGGCAGATGACCTCGAAACAGAAGTCATTCATCATCACCCAGAAGATACGACATGCGATTGTTGCCAGCAAGCAATGACAGAAATGGGCAGCACCGTTGTCCGAGAAGAAGCGATGTTTATTCCAGCAACGATGAAGAAAATACAGCATGTAGAACATGCTTATGAATGCAAGAATTGTAAGGGACATTCCTTTCAGAACGCACAAATAAAAAGAGGCCAAGCACCACAGGCTCCTATTCAACGTAGTCTGACAAGTCCTAGCATTCTAGCGAAAGTAATCTATGATAAATTTATCCAGTATCTTCCGCTTTACCGTCAGGTAAAAGAATGGGAGCGTTGTGGCCTACATACGAACGATAAGAATTTGTCTAACTGGGTTATACGAACAGCTCAGGATTGGTTACTTCCCGTGTACCAACGGATGAAGGAAATGATGATGAACAAATCTATTTTACACGTGGATGAAACCTACGGAAAAATTATTCATCGTTCCGACGGGAAACCAGGAAATTCCAATGCCTATAATTGGGTGTACCGTAGCGCTCCTAGCCAAGGCCCCGTTATCATTCTCTTTCAAAGTGCGTTGTCACGTGCGAGATCCGTTCTCCAAGGATTTGTAGAGAACTTTACAGGGACCATTATCTGTGACGGCTATTCTGCATACGATAAACTCCCAGGCGTAACCTTCGCAAATTGTTGGGCACACGTTCGCCGATATTGGTTGAAAGTGAACAGTAAAAACGGGCAGATTGGAGTGAAATTTTGCGACGAGCTTTATCGCCTAGAAAGGGATTTTAAAAAATTATCCCCGAGTAAGCGAAGAAAAAGACGTCAAAAGCTTTCGAAACCAATCGTAGAAGAATTCCTGAAATGGATTGAGGAATCCCCTTTTTACGGCAATAACGCACTTGGAAAAGCAGCCGAATATACACTGAAATTGACAGATGGGCTTCGTGCCTTTCTCTATGATGGTCGCATTGAAATGGATAATAATCCAGCAGAAAATGCGATACGCCCTAGTGTGATCGGTCGAAAAAATTGGATGTTTTCCGTCAGCGAAGCTGGTGCCGAGGCCAATGCGATTTGTTTGAGTATGGCAGAAACAGCGAAAGCTAACGGTGTGGATTTCTATCAATATTTGGTGAAATTACTAACAGAACTACCAAATCTGGATATCCATCGAACGCCAGAAACTTTAAATAAGTACATGCCTTGGGCGAAGGCGATTCAAGCAACATGTGCAAAAAAATAAAATAACCGTAAATCTGTTTAAAACATCTCAGATTCACGGTTATTTGGCGTTTCTGTTTTTAATTTTAGTTGCTTCTATTATAAAATTTCTTAGTTCGGGCTTACTTTGCTTTTAGGTCAATGTCTGTTTTAGTACTCTGTAATTTTAGGTATTAATGAGACCATAAATCAAAAGAAGGTTTAGAGTGGCATGTTTTAGTACTCTGTAATTTTAGGTATTAATGAGACGAGATAGGCAGAAAGCTTAAAGAACTCCGAGTTTTAGTACTCTGTAATTTTAGGTATTAATGAGACATCTGGAAAAAGAGATTGAAGAAGCTATGCGTTTTAGTACTCTGTAATTTTAGGTATTAATGAGACAGAATTCCAATTAACAGCAAGACCACCATTGTTTTAGTACTCTGTAATTTTAGGTATTAATGAGACTTGATATCATGTTTTTTGGTGATGTATCTTAGTTCTAATACCAACAATTCAAGATATAAACTACAACCAAAAATTCTCCTGCTGAGTTTTATACTCTGTAAGTTTTGGGGTTAATAAGCCGCCATAACACACTTGATTTTTGTAGGAACATGTACAAAAGTATAGTAATCACACATACGAAGTGGTTAATTTGAAAAGTTACGAATTCTAATCCCAAACTATTTCATCTCATCGATTCTTGGTCAAACAATCATGTTGTCGAAACATGTCATGTGTGCGATTGTTCTGGAGTAAAAAGGCACTATCCACACACTTCAAGCACCCTCACTTGAATCCCCCCACCAACATCTGATACGCTAAAAAGGAATTATCTATTAATAAAATCCACATAAAAGAGGGTTAACAATATGAAAGCGATTATGACGAAACAACCGGGTGGAGCGGAACAATTACATGTGACAGATGTTCCGAAGCCAGAACCCCGTGAAGGTGAACTATTAATTAATGTAAAGGCTGCAGCAATTAATCGTACAGATATTCTTAATCGTGAAGGTCGTACTGGTTATATGACGAATCCTATTCTAGGAATTGAAGTAGCTGGTATCGTGGAAGAAGTCGGACCGAATACAGAAGTGAAGGTCGGTACTCGGGTGATGGGGCTTGTCAATGGTGGGGGATATGCAGAATATGCAATCATGCCAGCAGAGCGAGCAATGATTATTCCTGAAGGCTTATCCTTTGAAGAGGCAGCGGCCATTCCAGAAGTATTTTTAACCGCATATCAAACCTTATATTGGTTAGGTGACCTGAACAAAGGGGAAACCGTACTCGTCCATGCCGGCGGAAGTGGTGTCGGAACGGCAGCGATTCAACTAGCAAAACAAATTTCTGCAGCAAACGTCATCACAACAGCTGGCTCAAAAGCAAAATTAGATTTTGCACAATCCTTAGGGGCAGATTACGGTATCAATTATAAGGAAAAAGATTTTTCCGAGGAAATATCGCACATCACCGATGGTCAAGGGGTCGATCTGATACTAGACTTTGTCGGTGCATCCTACTGGAACAAAAACCTATCTAGCATTAAGGTGGATGGACGCTGGGTGTTAATTGGTATCCTTGGAGGCGCACAAGTAGAAGTGAACTTGATGGAACTAATGAGCAAACGAATTCAACTAACAGGCACATTACTAACACCTAGAAGTGATGAATATAAGGCGAAGCTAACGGCTGATTTTTCCCAAGCTACGATAGAACTATTTGAATCCAAACAGCTTAAACCGATTGTCGATTCTGTCTTTGCTTTTGAAGAAGTTCAGCAAGCACATCGACATATGGAAGAGAATAAAAACATCGGAAAAATCATCTTAAAAGTCGATTCACCTAGCTAAACAAATGTCCACGTTACCCTATTGCACAAAAAAATAATGCTTAGTGGGCAACCTCCCACTAAGCACCTTATATGGTTAAAAGGCACCAGAGCCTCCACCACCACCGCCTACTCCTGTACCCGTCCCTCCAGTCGTTGTGGAGGAGGAATTAGAAGTTGCAGCAGTAACCGTATCTGCCTCACTAAAGTGTAGATTCGCAGTTGATGCAATAAGCAGATACATCATAACGCTCGATGAATCCATGCTTTTATTTGATGTTTGCTTGAATATTGGATTATTCCATACCTTTATTCCCTTATCATTCATACCATATGCATAGTTCACAGAGATGATTTGCTCATCTGTGCTCCATTTCTCCAATTGATTTGGTGGTATTCTATCGAAGTTCTTATTAAACTGTTTCCATTCCTCCCAAACAATTGCACCTTCTAATGTCTTCGGAGTGTAAAAAAGACTAAAAGCAAGTAAGCCAAGAAACAGAATAATAGAAACTATCATCCACATAAACAGTTCATGAATACCAAAGAAAACGGCTAATGGAACAAGTAGCAAGCTCAAAAGGGCAACCGTCCATCTAAAACCTTTCTTTGCTTTCGTAAGTTCTTTCGATTTTACTTCCTGCTTTATTGCGTATATCCATGCTTGAACATGTTCGTGGTACTCATTATGATTCGATTCATCCTCTAAAAATGTTTGCAAATCTTTAAATCGAAATGTTTTTCCATCACCAATCTTATCAAATAGAAAGTTAATTAACATGTACTCATGGTCATACTCAGTATTACGATCGACTAACAAGAACGTTTCTTGATTTTTCGTTCGCACATAACCTTTCCGAACTAATTCTAATAAAGACGACGTTAGTAACTGGTCATTCGGTGTGAATGGATTCGTATAATAGATTGTTGCCGGTAAGCTCATCTTAAGCTTAGGTATCGTTAGCTCGTCTTTCATACGGCGTTGCACATCATGATTTAGCTCCATGTTTTGTCGCATGCTGACAAAGAGCAATAGAACAAGAAATAGTCCAAAGCCACCAACTACATATGGAGCAATATGATTTAACCATGCTGTCCTATCCTGGAACGCGGCTAGCTTGGCTTCATTATCCGCTATTTGTTCCAGAATCGAATCTTTCATCATTTTTTCACTGGTTAATGGAGCAGCACCAAACAGTGCCGCATCATATACTACTTGAATGTCCCCATTCTTCCCATCTTTCACATAACCTAATGAAAATACGGCACCCCCATCCGCTGTTACTTCTGCTGTATCATATGCTTCATCATAACCATAAGCCGTAACCGGATCCGCCTCAGCAGGTGGATGTACATAGATCGTCATGTTCTCATATGCCGATTCATTACTACTATCAAAAAATGGCCAGTAGAACTGGGCAACATCCTGATATACCTCTACCCCGTTTTTAATCGTATATCTTAGGTCTATCGTTACCGTTTCTTCATTGCCTTTTCGATGCACTTTATATTCGCTATCCTCTTTTTCTACCTTTAATGACTTTCCATTTTCATTTGCTTCAAAATCTTCAATAGCTGTATCATTCTTCGGGATTATCGTCCGGGTAAGACCATTAAATTCATCTTCAAAATCATACGTGAACCTTTCCTTTACCGCAACATCCCCATTTTCCATTAAATAGGCATCTATCTGAACATCCTTAATGGAATATTCCACATCGGCAAATGCAGGTTTTACAAAAATGAAAAGGGTAAATAAGAAAATTATCGTGACGACCAGTTTTTTCATAAAAGCAACTCCTTTAGGTTATATACGGATGTTGGATGGATTTGGTTTCAGTAGATATTAAAAGTAAGAGGAGGATTTCTAATTGTAATTATACGAGTTTAATTGGAGTTTTGAAACAACTAGAATGAAACGATTCCCCTACCATTTATCAATTATAGTAGAATGCTAACTTACTCCTCCCCGCATACAATCTAATCTCCTGAGGATTCCAAATACTTGCAAACATACCAAATTATCTAGTATAGTATAATTTGTTGAAAAATTAAATAATACCTTACCAGGTCGGTGAGGTAGAGGCGCGAACATTATGAGTAATCAATCGGAGTATGACATCGATGATGATTGAGGAAAGGAATGCTCGCCGAAGCGTAATAAGCGTCACTCTTATTATTGCTGGGATGTCTTTGAATAAGAGGCATACTGTCATGCAGGTCTGCATGGAGAACTACTGATCGAATGGAAGATGCCATATTGGAAACAATGATAGGTTATTTTCTGTCATTGTTTTTTTGTGTCTTTTTTTCTATCTCCATTTTTAAGACAGGCTACTTTTAGGCATTGGAGGTAAGGTAAATGAATAAACTAGCTCAACGAGAATAATCGACAAAAGCGCACTTAATTTACTGCGCTAATTATAAAAGCTACATACATCGTTACAAAGCAAGTTCATAAAAAAGGAGAAAAAACTATGAAACTATCAACATGGAAAGCAATTCTACTGCTTGTGTTATCATTTACCGTCGTTTTAGGCGGCATTATATATCTTGGAACCCCTACTACGATTACACTCATCACAGCTGGGGTAGTCGTAATCACCTTATCACTTATCTGGGGAATATCCTGGGAAAAGATAGAAGAAGACTTAATTGAAACGATTAAATCGATGCTTCTAGCTATTTTGATATTGCTAGCTGTGGGGATGTTAATCGGTGCTTGGATGCTGTCTGGAACCATTCCATTAATTGTCTATTATGGCTTGGTAAGCATTGACCCGTCCTTTTTCTTAATTATTACTGCACTTGTCTGTTCGTTTATGTCTATTATGGCAGGAACTTCCTGGGGAACCATTGGTACAGTAGGGGTTGCCTTAATGGGTGTGTCGCTAGGTCTTGGTATTCCGGTACATTACACGGCTGGAGCTGTTGTAGTTGGGGCATTCTTTGGAGATAAACTCTCTCCCTTATCTGACACCACGATTATGGCACCAACCATGGCTGGGGTGAAGCTTGTTGACCATATTAAACATATGCTCTGGACAACGATTCCAGGTTATCTTATCTCATTAGTCCTTTATTTGATTCTAGGCTTCCAATTCGGTGGGCAAATCGAGAATAGCGAGAATGTGAATCTGATTCTATCCACGTTGAGCGAGAATTTTAATCTCAACCCGATATTAATTATTCCACCACTACTTGTCTTACTCTTAATTTATTTTAAAAAGCCAACACTCCCTGTATTCGGTGTAGGTATTATTGCTGGATGTATATTGGCGGTTATTTTCCAAGGAAGAGATGTTTTGGAAGTATTTTCAGCATTAAATAATGGGTACTCTCAAGCAACAAACATACCAATCGTGGATGAGATTGTACAACGAGGCGGAATGTCGAGTATGTTGGGTACCGTTGCTTTGCTTATTAGTGCTGCGGTATTTGGATCCCCATTAAAATCAGCCGGAGTTGTTCATATTCTTTTAGACAAAATTGTCGCACTAGCTAAAAGCGGTAAGGCTATGATGAGCTCTAGTTTAGCTCTACACGGTATTCTATTCACCATTACCGGAAGTTATTATGTGACATACGCTGTCATCGGTCCAATCATAAGCCCACTATATGACAAATTTGGTCTACATCGTAAAACTGGTCTCGTACGATGGAGGATACTGGAACCGCTCTAGCTCCACTCATCCCATGGGGCGTTACAGGAGCATTTGTTGCGGAAACATTACAAGTATCAACTGGAGAATTTTTCCTTTATGCTCCAATGACTTATCTTGGAATTATCTTTGCTTTGATTTATATCTTTAGTGGAATTGGTATTACGAAGGTGCAAGAAAATAAGGGGGAATAATATGCTAATAAGGAACAGTGACTTAGAGTAGGATGATAGATATGAAAGCAAGTATTAATAATATTTGAGTACTATGTTCTAGTAAAGAAACAAATAATGCAAAGAGTTTTGGAAGAAAGGGAAAATTATTGGTCAAATCTACTCCATGGTCATTCATGAGATAGGGAGAATGTTAAATAAGTGTTTTTCACTTCCAAAATTAATATACCTTGCCCTCTAGTCTACACTACTAGAGGGCTTAACTAATTTGACTATCACGGAGATCCAGGCTCTTCACTCGTATTGCCTTCTTTAGAGTTATCTGTAGGATCGTCCTCATTAGTTGGTGGTGGATCTTGTGGTTCTGGTTGATCCTCATTCTTGTTATCTTCAGGTTCTGTTGGTTTTTCTTCTTCCTCTTTTGGATTAGAAGGTGTGTTACTTTCTTCATCCTTAGGCGGTGACGTTTGCTTGTCATCTTTTTTGTTTTTAGAATCTGTCGTTTTTTCTTTTTCCTGTTGATCCTTCTTTTCTGGTTGCTTAGTTGTTGGCTTGTTATTCGTTTTTTCTTGAACAGGTTGATTTTCTTGTCTTACATTCGTTCTTTCTGTGCTGTTTACCACTGAAGAGTTTTGATTCTCATTTCCTACATTGACCTCGTGGATACTATCCGATACTTCAGCTGCATCTTCCATTGAATTATCTTCCGTATCCTCCTCTGTATCATCTAAAACCATCGCTTCCGTCTCTTCCTCTGAATTATACCGATAGCTATCGTCTAAATCGGTAATGGATATCTCATCCTTAACAAAAATATGAGTGCTGTCTACATTGCTTTCTGGTTCTTCTATAGATTGAGGTGACGTTTGATCTGTTATCGTTTTCGCAGGCTGATTCATTAAACTATTAATCACCCAATACCCTCCACCTAGAAGAGGAAGGGCCAATAGAAATGATGCCAATATTCCAATGGTTTCTTTCTTTACCTCCAATTTCATCCCCCTTTCAAAAGTGTAATTTTTTCCATTATCTTTAATATAGTATAAATAGACTATAAAGTGAAATAATAAAAAAACTAGTCCATACCCAAAGAACCACCATGTACGACTATATTCTGATAATGACTCACCTAATAGAAAAGGCAGCACTAATATAAACAATTAATGCTACCCTATATCTATCTATTATTCCAAGCTACTATCTCCAACAATCATTCCATGAACCTTCTGCAATTCCTCGTTCGGAACTAGGTAATAATAGATTCCATCAATCATCTTACCGCTACCTTGTAACATATACTCTGTCGTGTTACGTCGAACATCTTTATAATTCAATAATAAATTCTGCATATCGTCAAAATCCATATTGGTATGCATGTTATTACCAAGAATATCTATAAAACTATTAATCTTACCAATAGAAGCGATATTCGCACCCTTATCAATCGCCGCTTCCACTACTTGTCTTTGACGTGCTGCACGGCCAAAATCACCAGCAGGATCTTGCTTACGCATACGAACATAGCCTAGAGCCTCTTTACCATTTAAGTTTAACTCACCCTTCTTATAATGGTAACCATTAGCTGCCCAATCTAGTTCGTTCTGTACGGTAATTCCGCCTAGTTCGTCAATAAATTCCGTTAACCCTTCCATGTTCATTTCAACATAATAATCTAATTCTATATCGAGTAAATTCTCTACGGTAGCAATTGTCATGTCAATACCACCAAAAGCATACGCATGGTTAATCTTATCCTCGTACCCTTTACCAACAATCATAGTACGTGTATCACGCGGAATACTTACAAGCTGCATCTGATCTTTATCCGGATATAACGATAGGATCATTAACGTATCAGAACGTCCTCTTTCATTAGCACGAGCATCTAACCCTACTAATAAGATGTTCAAATTTTCCAGATTTTCTACCTTCTGCTTTGTTACTTCCCGATCAATACTAACTACCTCTTTGTACATATGCTCATTAACTGTTTTCTTGGCATTGCTATAGATGGAATATGCATAGGCACCCCCACCAATAACTCCAACTAATAACACGGCAAGCACCGAAATCACTATTTTTTTCCATAACGCCATCTTTTTCTTTGGTTTTGTCGCTTTTGACATGTGAACCTCTTCTTTCAATTAAGTTTTCATAGAAGATTATACCATTTTTTGTCACATTTTATATAGATTTGTAGCATAATATTAGAAATATTTTTTCTATCGATTGATTTTTACTAGAATATAATCTCTGATTAGGACGCTCATTGCCTAAGCAATAAAGAGAGAGGCATTCTAACCTTTAATATTGGCATGGCAAATTCTAGTATATTAAACTAGTACTGATTCAAAAAGAAGGGGTGTCACTTATATGAACTTACTCCATATTCACCACGTAGCCATCATTTGCTCGGACTATGAAAAATCTAAACAGTTTTATACAGAAATATTAGGCTTAACGATTGTAAAGGAAATCTATCGGGAAGATCGGCAGTCTTACAAACTTGATTTAGCCTTAGGGAAGGACTACCAAATTGAACTATTCTCTTTTCCATCCCCACCTAAAAGAGTAACCTTTCCAGAAGCTACCGGACTCAGGCATCTTGCTTTTGCCGTAGATTCTGTAGAAGATTCCGTAAACGAACTGAAGTGTAAAGGGATTATTCCAGAGCCAATCCGAGTGGATGATGCATCAGGTAAAAGGTTTACTTTCTTTCAAGATCCAGATGGCTTGCCAATTGAATTGTATGAAAGATAATAGTTTCAACTAACTGTGGTTTGCGTATTCTCTAGGGGTATTTGGTATTTAATTGTTGCTAGTTTCTTGCTTGATTTAGAGTATTGAGGGGCTGTCTGGCTTGGGGGCATGATTTCGGGGGGTGGGCTCATCTTCCTCTCGCTTGGGCGCATGTACTCCGGAGTCGGGCTCATCTCCCTCTCGCTTGGGCACATGTACTCCGGGGTTGGGCTCATCTTCCTTCCACTTGGGCGCATGTACTCCGGGTTCGGGCTCATCTCCCTCTCGCTCGGGCGCATGTGCCCCGGGGGCGGGCTCATCTTTCTCTCGCTTGGGCGCATGTTCTCCGGGGTTGGGCTCATCTCCCTTCCACTTGGGCGCATGTGCCCCGGGGTTGGGATCATCTCCCTCTCGCTTGGGCGCATGTACTCCAGATTCGGGCTCATCTTCCTTCCACTTGGGCGCATGTATTCCGGATTCGGGCTCATCTCCCTTCCACATGGGCGCATGTACTCCAATTTCAGGATCATCTCCCTCCCCAACACGCTCTATCCCCCGCTCCACTACCTATATCCCCTTCCCCAACCCATAAAAAAACTTCCACCTTTCGAGGATAGTACCTCAAAAGATGGAAGTTTATTCTTATGCTTGACCTTTTTCACGCTGTCTTAATTCAACACGGCGGATTTTACCTGATGATGTCTTTGGTAGTTCATCAATAAATTCAATTTTTCTTGGATATTTGTATGGAGCAGTTAATTGTTTCACATGATTTTGGAGTTCTTTCACTAGCTCCTCCCCTTGATTTACCACGTTACTTTGTAGAACAACGTATGCCTTCACGATATTTCCACGAATTTGATCTGGACTAGCAATGACAGCACATTCTTTTACTGCTGGATGCTTGACCAAAGCATCTTCTACTTCAAATGGCCCGATTGTATAGCCTGAGCTAATGATAATATCGTCATTTCTTCCTTCAAACCAGAAATAGCCTTCCTCATCTAAGGAAGCTTGGTCACCTGTAATATAGAAGTTACCACGATGGGTTTTCTTCGTACGGTCCTCATCCTTGTAATACCCTTTAAATAGTGCTGGGGTATCTAGTGGAATTGCTATGTCGCCAACTTGTCCTACTTTGACAGGATTTCCGTCCTCATCAATTAATTGTACATTATTTCCTGGAGTAGGTTTTCCCATTGAGCCTGCTTTTACTTTCATACCCTTTAAAAATCCTAATAATAATGTGTTTTCCGTTTGACCATAGCCATCTCTAACCGTAATATTAAAATGCTTTTCAAATTGATCGATCACTTCACGGTTTAATGGTTCACCAGCGGAAACAGCACTGTGGACTGCTGATAAATCATAGTCCTGTAGATTATCTAGTTTCGCCATGAGTCGATATTCAGTTGGTGTACAGCAAAATACATTGATTTTATTAGCCTCTATTAATGATAGATATTTCTTTGGTTCAAATTTTCCGCTATATACAAACCCAGTGGCACCAGTTCCTAATACCGATAAAAATGGACTCCATACCCATTTTTGCCAGCCTGGTGCTGCCGTCGCCCAAACCGTATCACCATCATGGATTCCGAGCCAATGTACCGGGGCAGAACTCATATGGGCATAGCCCCAAGCATGGGTATGCATAACCGCCTTTGGATTACTCGTTGTACCTGATGTATATGGTAAAAATGCAAGATCATCTCTGGATGTTGGAACGATATCCAATTGATCGGATGCAGAAGTCTTTAGACTATCTATATGATTCCATCCCTCGATAGCGTTACCTATCGTAAATTTCGTAAGCTCTTCATACTGGTCAATCGTTCTAAAATCGTCGGTAAAATCCGAATGGCATACAACTCCGCTTACTTCTCCATGCGAAATTCGATACTGCAAATCTTTTGTTCGCAACATTTCTGAACTAGGGATAATGATAATGCCAGTTTTTAATGCTGCAATATATACCTCATAGGTTTCAATGCTACGAGGTAGCATAACTAGTAATCTATCTCCCTTTTTAAGACCTTGTTCTTTAAATATATTTCCAATTTTGTTCGCATTTTTAATTAAGTTTTGATAGGTTATTTTTCGTTGGTCTCCCTGCTCGTCTTCCAAAATTACCGCAACACGATTAGGTTCTACAGCATATTTCTCAAATTCCATCACGATATTATAATTTTCCGGTGCAATTAAATCTTCTCTATTCAACAATATCACCTCATTTTTAGTACTAGATGCTAGTATCCAATCATTATATCAGATTCTATATCATTAAGTAAGCGAGGAAACTTTTGTGATTGAATTATTCATAATCATCTACGTAATTTAGTAAAGCATGAAACCACCGCAAAGGTTCTATGCTATGCCTTTAAGCAGACAAATAACGATGGTTACTTGCAGAAAAAAGCAGAAGAACATTCTACTGTATATTTTCACCCAATCCGATAACAATAAACCTATAGAACCTTCATGACATTATGGTGAAAAAACGGAGGGATAAATATGGTGAAGGACTCACACGCACCGAAGGAAAAACATAATAAAGCCAAAAGACCAGATGAGCAAAGACGAAATAAAGGAAAATCTAACGCACGGAACACAGAAAGTTAAATATGGTGGGACAGCTTCCTTGTCCCACCTCCAGTTTGGGTCACACCCTTCTCCACCAAGTTAATTAATTCAAACTTTTCAATTGCTCCATTCAATCAAGAACTTATCTAATTTGATCAATTGAAAGCTCCAATCAATGCAACCAAGTTGATACTATTCCCTATTTCAATTCCACCTATTAGTTAAAGCGCTATCTCCTAATTTGTTTTTCAAAAATTATTGACAACTTTATTATTATCTGATAAGTTACTTTTAATACATAAATCGATGACGAGAGCAGTAAGTTAGGAATCCTGATCCAAAGAGAGCCGGCATTTGGTGAGAGTCGGTGTTCAGCCCCTATCCGAAAATCATCTCTGAGATGCAAAGCTGAAAGTCTAGTAAGCTTTGACGGGTTGTCCTCCGTTATAATGGAACGCGTATGATAGTACGTTGACTTGAGTGCTGCAGTTTTTTTATTTTCTGCGGAATTAGGGTGGTAACGCGAGTATAAACTCGTCCCTTTTTATTAAGGGACGGGTTTTTTTATATTCAAAAACAACTTAAAGGAGAGAAACACCATGCGTAAATTTGATTCATTTTTTATCGGTCTTATGTTATTTTCTATGTTCTTTGGAGCAGGAAATCTAATTTTCCCACCATTTTTAGGGGATCAATCTGGTACTACATTTTGGCTAGCGATGGCTGGGTTTGTTCTTACTGCCGTAGGGTTGCCATTAGTGGTTTTATTTGCCATTGCCCGGGTTAAGGGAGGAATTCAAGCAATTGGAAACCGAGTTCATCCGGTATTTAGTACCGTATTTATGGTAATTGTCTATTTATCTATCGGACCATTTCTAGCCATTCCAAGAAATGCGAATGTCGCTTTTGAAATGGGAGTCATGCCTTTTATGGATGGAACGAATACAACGGTCGCTTTACTAGTATTCTCCGTTGTATTCTTTACACTCGTTTATCTCATTAGTTTAAATCCTACGAATCTAGAAAGGTATCTAGGGCGCTTTATCACGCCAATTTTACTAGTGGCAATTGTTATCCTATGTGTCACTGGGTTCATGCAGCTGAATGGAAGCTTCCAAACACCAACTGGTGGGTATGAGTCAGGAGCGTTTTTTAAAGGATTTTTAGAAGGATATAATACGATGGATGCCTTAGCGACACTTGCCTTTGGAATTGTGATTTTGACAGCTATTCGTCAGCGGGGTGTTTCTGATGATAAGCAATTAAAAGGCTACATGCTAAAAGCGGCACTTATTGCAGGTTCACTACTCACTGTAGTCTATGTTTCTCTTGGGATTATTGGTGGTAAAATGGCGGTTGCCGGTGAATTTGGAGATGGTACACAAATTCTTTCTGCCGTTTCTTCCAGTTTATTTGGACAGAGTGGAACGGTGCTAATAGGTTTAATATTTACACTTGCCTGCTTTACGACCGTGGTTGGCCTAACATCAGCTTGTGGTCAATATTTTTCCAAGCTAATTCCAAAAGCAAATTATAAAACCGTTGTTCTCGTTACAACTTTAATTGGCTTTACACTGACCAATATGGGACTGAGCCAAATATTAAAGGTCTCCGTACCTTTCTTAGTAATTGCTTATCCATTAACGATTGTGTTAATTGTCCTAACATTTTTCCATCGTCAGTTTAAAGGCTCAAGAATCGTCTATGTCAGCGCCCTTTCCCTTACAGGTGTGTTTGCTGTTATCAGTGGGTTAAATGCTTTTGGAATGAAGTTAGGACTGATTGAGAAGATTCGCGCCTCTTTACCATTAGCAAATGTTGATCTTGAATGGGTGGTTCCAGCGGTCGTTGGAGCGCTACTTGGTGTGATAATTGCTAAGTTAAGCTATAGAGGAGAGCCGGTATTAGAGTAGGAAGGGAGATGGGATAAGGGATAGGTTCCTTGTCCCATCCAATTCTTCCCATATCTAATTATTCTCCTAAACGTAACAAGAGTTCCTCGGTTCCTCCACTCATCCACAAAATTCAATTGATAAAGTGCTGGAACAGACTCAAGTTGCTTTCCCTGCCATTCTCCCTCTACCTTATACTCTTTCTGTAAAAATAATAACTTCCATACACAACCATGAGAAGAATAATCAATCCAACCGTTAAGACCGTTGCCATCACATATTCGGATGGTAGAAGAATAGATGCAACTATACTAAAAGCACCCCAAGCGAACATCAATGTGGAACCCAATCGATTGGAATTTCTCCAGGACTCATCATTTTTCATGGACCACGCTGTTCTGACACCGAATAAAGCATTCATTTTTACATTTCTAATTGGCTGTCACTTTGAACGGTATTTTGCGCATATTTTAAATACTATTTTGCACGAGATGAAATATAAAAATCTATCTTCATGTAAAAGATAGATTTTAATAATTACTTGATTCCGATAACTAAACTGTCTCGTGCAGCTTCAACAACTTCTGTTGTAATGGTTTCAAGATTATTAATTTCAAGTATCCTTTCAATCTGGGTGAAGAGTCTTTGTATAAGCCTGAAGTTTCCTCCAGTAATCTTAATAATACTAGTTATTGCTTCGTAATCAGAAAAATCTTCAAGTTTTATAGAAAGTCCTAACTCTTCCCATTTATACTCCAAAATATGATGAGCTTCATCTTTACTGAGTTTATCAAACTCATGGGCAAATCCAATTCTGGAATAAAGTTGAGGATATCGAGCTAATCTTTTCTCAATTCCAGGCATTCCGATCAATATCATTGCTAAGTCATTTCGATCATATAAATCCCTTAGTTGTTCCAAATTTTGCACTTTTAATCGATCTATTTCGTCAACAATTATAAGATCAATATCTTCATAAGTATCAGTAGAATATTCTTCTTCCCCTCCGTTATTTACCTTATAAATAGCTTTAGTCATACCCATTTTACCACCAATAATACTAATTTCGTCAGTCATTTTAGTAGCACGTATTGCTGGCGCTGTATAAAAAATTGTTCTAGCTTTAAGAATCCTCTCATCTGTATCTAAACCAATTTTTTTCTTATATTTATAATCTATTTGTTTTTCGATATAATCCCAGTTAGAATAATATCTTGAGGATAACGTTTTTCCTACTCCCGGTAGTCCGTAACAAATTCCTATATATTTATATTTGATAAAAGCATCACAAAACTCTGCAAATCTTTTATACTCTTTTGTTTCAATAAACTTCTGTGATTTATTCATTGAAATACCTCTTGAGTTTTGACTTTTTAGAATCAGATTTATTCGACTTGTTCTCCAAATCTTTTTGCTGTGATAAAGCAATTTCTTCTGCAACAGTTCTTCTGGTATCAATTTGCTTATTGAGATTTTTACGCACCTTATTTCGTGCGGAAACAATATCTTTTAAATCTACTTGGTAATCAGATATCTCAGGGGAAATAGCAGTACATAAGTATTTGTCTTGATAGAACACTCGAATCTCTGCAATATCCCTTGGATCATAACGAATAATGACTGTTTCACCAATATATGCAGCTAGATTTGTATCTATATACCTTAAACCTTGGAAGTGAATACCATCCGAATGAACCTTCCTCGGTTTTGCTACATTTAACAATAATAAATCTAGGCTTTCCAAACTATCTGGCATATTGGGGAGGAATCCAGAATTATTCCAAGCTTTGATGGGTTCTTTTTTTGTTGTACCGTGAACCCTATGATGATAATTATATATAATGAAATTTGATAATTTATCATCAAGTTCTTTAAGAGTAAGAAGAGCAGGGCTGTGCTGATTTCCAATATATCCAGGTAAATCTTGTAGAAACAACTGATTAATAGTTAAAAAGAATCTTTCAATTTTCCCACGCCCTCTTGGAACTCCTACTGTAGAAAAAACAAGATTAATTTTTAAATCAATTGCTACTTGTTCCAAATGATTGGAGGTAAAGTCACTTCCATGATCTGTATAAAACTTTTCAGGGATACCACATATTTGCCAATCGGGGTTTCTTTTTCTCCATATTGCTTGGTGCAAAACTAAAGATGTTTGTATAGCAGACGGGTCTTGAAAAGTTAAAAAATATCCAGCAACTGCTCGACTATAGTCATCTAAAATAATTGTTAGCCAAGGTCTTTCCGGTTTTCCCTTTTCATTTAAAACAATTATATCTAATGGGGTATGATCAGCTTGCCAAATTTGATTAGGATAACTAGCCTCTCGTCGGTGAATTAAATCATAAGTGTTTTGATATTCTTTTTTTCCTTCATAAGCTAGTTTTTTTAGTCCTTGTGATAAAGACTTTGAAATAGCATAAACCTGATAGTAACTGGGTTGCTTCCAATTATTCTTTTTGCATGTCTCACAAATCTTCCTATGAATAGAAGTGACTGAATTTCTTTTGTGACTAAGTATTAAATTCTTAATCTCTTCTTGTACTTCATTTTCCACTTTAAATATTCCAGAATCTGTTCGACTCTTTCGAATCAATCCAATTAATCCAAATTGCTGATACTTACTAACCCAATAGTGAAGTGTACGTTTTGAAACACCAGATTCCTCAGCAATAGCTTTCAAGTTTTTCTCACGGTTAATATATGGCTCAATTAACCTGTATTTTTCCATAGCTATTTGTCTCTGCTCTTCTGAATACGAAGTCAATGATGGAAGCTCTTTTCCCATATAGAAACAGCTCCTTTTAATTAATGAAGCTAATGCTATTAGTTCCTCTAATTGTTGTCATTGTTTAAATATCGATATAGAGTGGCTCTACTTATACCAGTCATTTCTACAATTTCTTTAACGCTGAATTCTCTAGTATTATAAAGATTAATGGCTTTTGTAATATCTTTAGTTCCTACTTTTGGTCGTCCTCCTTTTCTTCCTCTTGCTCTAGCACTTTTTAGCCCCTCTTTAGTTCGTTCAACAATCAAATCTCGTTCGAACTGGCTAAAAGCTTGAAAAACAGTCATCATTAACCTCCCTTGCGGGGTGGTAGCATCAAAATTTTCTTTCACACTGATTAATTTTACATTTTTCTCTTCAAAGTAATTAACTAGATCGATTAAGTCTTTTGTGCTTCTACCTAATCTTGAAAAACTTTCTACTACAACAATATCCCCAGGTCTCAATTTGTCTTTTAGACGATTTAGCTCTGGTCGGTTTGATTTTGTTCCTGTCATTTTTTCTGTAAGAATTTCATTACAATTATATTTTTCTAATAAATCTAATTGCCGTGCTAAATCTTGCTGACGAGTACTTACTCGAGCATAACCATAAATGTACTGACTCATAAAAAAATACCACCTTTTCAATATAATTATATCATAAAGGGTGGTATATGAAACATAGATTTTGAGCAATCTTTAAAGACAATATTTCTTATGGCTTTAAGCTATTTAATATTCATAGTAAAAACGTCTCAAAAACATTCGTTTTTGAAATGTAGGTCTCTCCAAAAAATATCATTATATAATATTTGTTTAAAATCGGAGAATGTGAATAGTCTGAAGTAATTTAGCCAATATAATATTATAAATAGATTTGATAGGGAGTTTTTTGATGAAAAAAATCAACATTACACAGCTTCTTGCAATTTTTATATTAAGTATGGGATTTACTAATCATATCAATATTATCCCGTTTTTAATTAATGCTGCAGGTCGTGATGCATGGATAAGTGTAATTATTGGTTATATTTTAACCCTATTGTTCTCCTTATTATTATTGTATGTTACTAGGAAATTTCAATCAGTATCTATTTTTGAATGGATATCATCTACATATTCCAGATTGCTAAGTCGAACAATTGCTTTTTTATTAGTCATTTATTTGTCTATAACTGGTTTTATTACCCTCAAAGAAACGGTATTGTGGATAAATGAAACGTTTTTGTTTAATACACCGGTAGTAGTGATATCTCTATTCATTTTAACTGCATCCATTTATATTTCATACGGTAAGATAAATGTAATTGCCATTTGCGCAGGTGTTGTACTTCCATTAGTTATTATATTTAGTTTGTTTGTCACAATTGGTACCACTCCTGATAAAAACTATACACTGATTACACCTGTATTAGTGGAAAATGGGTGGAAGGAAGTATTTCGAGGTTCAATTTTTGTATTTGGTTCAGCCATCGAAATAATATTACTTATATTTTTACAGCATCACGTAGATAGAAAACTGGGGTTTTTACACATTTTACTTCTCATCACTTTTTTATCCATTCTAACTATAGGACCACTACTTGGCAGTATTGCGGCCTTTGGAGTAGATGAAGCGGGAAAGTTGAGATATCCTGCTTTTTTTCAATGGCGTATCTTAGGGATAGGTAATTATTTCAATCACCTCGATTTTTTATCCATTTATCAATGGTTATCCGGTACTTTTATCCATATAAGTATGATTTTATATATGATTACGCAACCCTTTAAAATTAAAAAGAAAAAACAGCGCTTTTATATCCAAGCCTTTATTTGTGTTATCTATCTAATTGTTATTACATTGCCTATTTCAAATGAAGAATTCTTTATCTTTTTATCACGTTTTTATTACATTGGAAGTATCTTTTTTGGTGTTTTTATCACAGTCTTTATTGCCTTTTTAATTAAAATTTCAACGAACAGGGTGTCTACAGATGAGAAGAGATAATTATAAAAAAAAGGAACAGTATATTACGAATCTTTTCCAACATTCAACAGACGTATCCATTGAGAAACAACACTTATATGCAAATAATAAAAAGGAACAAATGCTTATTATCTACTGCAATGGTTTAATTGAACATAAATTATTAATAAATAGTATACTCCCAGACATTCAAGACAAATACTACCGTGATGGACAAAAAGGTGTAGAAAATATAAATTGTTCCGAACGTATTACGTTGCGCAATCATGAAATAAATGTTGACAATACACTCCAAGAGAAAATTTTTAATGGCTATACAGCAATATTGATTGCTGAAAATTTATATTTCTTTAATACATCCAGTCCGCCAAAAAGATCACCAGAAGAATCTCATACTGAGGTATCATTGCGTGGTCCAAGAGACGCTTTTGTTGAAGATTTGAGTACAAACATCGCTTTAGTACGGAAAAGGCTTAAATCGAATTCTCTTGTAACAAAGTCTTTTACTCTTGGTAAAAGAAGTCAAACACAAGTTCGATTAGTTTACATAACAGATATACAAAATAAAAAGATGATTAAAGAAGTCACTCACCGTTTAACTAATATTGATATAGATATTATAAACAGCGACAACCAATTACTGGGTCTTCTTGGTGGTTCTAAGTATTCTCTTTTTCCATTAATGAAATCTGTATCTCGTCCAGATGGTGTTGTCAGTAGTCTTGTTAGAGGAAGATTTGCTATTTTTATTGATAATGTTCCCAACGTATTAATTGCACCAGGTAATTTGGGATTGTTTCTCCATACTGCTGAGGATGAACATACTCCATATTACTATGCTTCTTTGGAACTTTTACTTAGACTTTTGGGGTTAATGTTGTCCTTATTTTTACCTGCTTTTTGGGTTGCGTTATCTGCATTTAATGGAGACCAAATTCCATTTCCGTTACTAGCAACAATAGCATCTTCTAGATTAGGTATACCTTTTAATTCAGCAGTAGAAGTATTATTAATGCTAAGCCTATTTGAGTTATTTCGCGAAGCAGGTGTCCGATTGCCAAAGGCAGTTGGTCAAACCATAGCAGTTGTAGGTGGACTAATCGTAGGTGACGCAGCAATTCGAGCAGGTTTAACATCTCCAACTATGTTAGTTGTTTCTGCAATTACTGCTGTTTCAACCTTTACACTAGGTAATCAAGCTCTTTATGGGACAGTTACAATTATACGATTCTTTTCAATCTTTCTTTCTTCTGTTCTAGGAATGTTTGGCTTTTTTATCAGTGTCTATTTAACACTTGGCTACCTTGCAAAGCTAGAATCATTTGGTATTCCTTATTTAAGTCCAGTCTCACCATATGTAAAAAATGATTTTTCTAAATCTTTACTGAAATACCCAGTTGCACAACAAGATGAACGCGCAAAGATCCTTGACACAAATGATACTGATCGACAAGGAGATGAATAAAAATGAAACAATTAATGGTAATCCCACTGATAGGATTCGTATTACTGATTTTAACAGGGTGCTGGGATGAATACGAAATTGAAGAAGTGAATTTCGTCTCAGCAATTGCAATTGACTATAAAGATGAAAAATATATAATTTATGCCCAAATACTTGATTTTTCCAATGTAGCTAAATCCGAAGATGGCAAATCGGGACAACCCATACCACTATACATAGGCAATGGTTCAGGTCATACAATTAATGATGCTATTTTCGATTTATATCGAACATCCCAAAAAACAGTAAACTGGTCACATATAGGAGCAATTATCTATACAGAGTCTATTTTGGAAAAAGGTATAAAAAAAGTGGAGGAATCCTTAAAGAAAAATGGAGAATTTCGTCCAACACCATGGATGTTTGGAACAAAAGAGTCAATTGAAAAAATACTTAGCTCTACTGGTTTTTTCCAACTGCCTCCAATATATACCATCTTATATGAGCCAACAGATGCATATAATCAATATTCGTATATTAAACCGATGCGTTTGCATAAATTTACTTCGATTTATAGCGAGCCAGGGGGGACTGCTTTACTGCCTTCAATTTCAATTGACGAAAACGATTGGAAGGAATTAACTACAGAACCAAAGACTAAAAACACCCTAAAAATAAATGGTGCTTTTCCTGTGAGTGAAGGAAACTATAGAGAGTGGATGTCTTATGAAGAGCTTATTGGTCTTAGATGGACGCAAACAAAGATTAAACGTACACCAGTAGATATTATTGAGGACAATGAAATAAAAGGTGTTGTAAGAATAACGTCACCATCTGTAAAAATAAATGTTGTTAGGGATGGTGAAAAGTTCCATTTTAACATACATGTTGATGCAAAAGGAGAATTAACAGATTTAGAAGAACACCTTTCTTCAAAAAAAATAGAAGAATTAGTAACAAAACAAATTGAAAAAGAAATAAGGTTCACTTATCAAAATGGAATTGATAAGGAAATTGACGTATATAATCTAAAAAATATACTTTTCCATGATAGGGTTAAACCACAACAATTAAAAAATTATACATTATCTACTAATTCTATAAAAAATGTTACAGTAAATTTCCACTTAGAAAACAGGGGTTTATATGATTGAAACTGGAGTTAGATAAACTTAGTTGCTAATTCAAATAATTTATTTATAAATATTTAAAACAGTAAGACAAGGAGAATAAATTACTAAACAATGAAAAAGATTAAAATAAAAATGTCTGAGAGGTTAATTCAAAACTTTTGTTAAAACCGTTTTAATTTATCTATTCTCCTTCATAATATCCATGAAGGGAAATATTACTCCGAGTTACAATTGTTTAGTAGTCATATTGAGAAACTAAAGGAAGAAATGCTTCTATGTGAAAATCCTGAACTTTAAAGAATTATTAAGGAGAAAATCACCTTTATAAACAACATAATTAAACATTTAGATAGAGAAACAATATAAAAAATCTCTCTTATCTTGGACTGCCCCTCAATAACAAATGGGGGTGCTTTTTTATGCCAAAATCCTCTCTCACATATTCTGGAATATTTTCCACATACTAAGACTACTAGTTCATTACATAGTAGAGGTTCATATGTGGAAAAGGAAACAGGATAACAAGAAAAAAAACATTCCAAGGGGACATCCACTTTTTCCATGAAATTGGAACAACTAAGGGATTTATATGATCGAAATGACTTAGCAATGATATTGATCGGAATGCCTGGAATTGAGAAAAGATTAGCTCGATATCCTCAACTTTATTCCAGAATTGGATTTGCCCATGAGTTTGATAAACTCAGTA
Organism: Ornithinibacillus sp. FSL M8-0202; assembly: GCF_037975285.1. Taxonomy (GTDB): domain Bacteria; phylum Bacillota; class Bacilli; order Bacillales; family Amphibacillaceae; genus Ornithinibacillus; species Ornithinibacillus massiliensis. The sequence goes on along the minus strand of NZ_CP150248.1, from coordinate 2,608,477 downwards.
AAGATGAAGCTCATCATATTTTGGAGTATAAATGGGAAGAGTTAGGACTTTCTATAAAACTTGAAGATTTTTCTGATTACGAAGCAATAACTAGTATTATTAAGATTACTGGAGGAAACTTCAGGCTTATACAAAGACTCTTCACCCAGATTGAAAGGATACTTGAAATTAATAATCTTGAAACCATTACAACAGAAGTTGTTGAAGCTGCACGAGACAGTTTAGTTATCGGAATCAAGTAATTATTAAGAGGCTGGGACATAACCAGCCAAAAAAAGTGAAAAATGGTTCCAATCACTAAAAATAGATGATTGGAACCATTTTTCTTTGGATTATTTCTGTATTCATGTGTTTGAACTATGTTCATAGCGGTATATTTTCTTAGGTTTACCGCCATGAACGCAAATCCTAATTCATTTTTCACTTTCTCTTTTCCCCTTACGGAAAAACGGGTGAAACCCAAATTAGCCTTCAGAAAACCGAACACTGGTTCCACATCGATTTTACGTTTCCCATAAATCTCACCAGTCTTCTCGTCTGAAAGCTTTGTACGTACATATTCTTTTTGTGATTCCCACTTTTCATTGATGTAGATCTTTCGATTGTTCCCTTCTTTCGCTTTGGTGCACAGATGACGGAGTGGGCAACCTAAACAGTCTTCGCATTCATACACTTTAACTTCTCTTGTAAACCCATATCTGTCTTTTCGTTTGGAATAATAACGAAACGATACGTTGCGGCCATTCGGACATTGATAGAAGTCCTCTTCCTCGTTGTACTCCCAATTGTCCACATGAAAGGCGTTGTTTTTGTGCTTCTTTTTCTTCTCTTTTCGATATTGATTGTATGTAATGAGTGGAGTTCGATTTCGTTTTTGGATGATATCTTCATAATTCTGTTCACTGCCATATCCTGCATCCGCCACAATGTAATCTGGCAGTTTAAAAAAGGATTCTTCTATTGTATTAAGAAATGGAATCAAGGTTCGTGTATCGGTTGGATTTGGAAAGACATCGTAAGCGAGTGCATACTGACCCTCTGTAGCTAATTGTACATTGTAACCAGCTTTCCGTTGCCCGTTCTTCATATAATCATCTTTCATTCGCATAAATGTCGCATCTGGATCGGTTTTCGAATAACTATTCCGTTCCCCAAATAGCTCCATGTCGCTTTGGTATTTTTGTTTACGTGTGATAAAATCTATTAACTGCTTACGGGCCTGTTTGGGTAGTTTGCGCTCTGAACGGATTTTTTTACGTTCACTCCCAACCTCACAAGTTTCGATTTTTTCATCGTATTCTCCTATCTTTTCGTCTAACTTTTCCACTATCTCTTTCATTTCCTCAACGGAGAGCTCTTCCTCATTCTCGAGTTCCATAGCTGGGATAATTTCCTTTTCCAATAATTCATTATAAAGTTGATTGGACTTTTCTATTAACTTGTTACTATATTTTTCAACGGATTTGCGCCAGACAAAGGTAAACTTATTTGCGTTTGCCTCAATCTTCGTTCCATCAATAAAAATTGCTTCTTCCTCAATCAATTCTTTTTCTACGAGCTGGTTCCGAAATTGCACAAAGCATTCGCGCAAGAGATTTTCAATGAGTGGATTGGAACGAAAACGATTGATGGTGCGATAGCTTGGTTCATCACCTTGAGCCAACCACATCATACGAATACTGTCTCCTAGTAATGCTTCTATTTTACGACCAGAAAATGCAGATTGGGTATAGCCACACAAAATAATCTTCAACATCATACGAGGATGATAGGCAGGACGCCCTGTTTGACGTAGGAATTCATCGAAAGCTTCATCAGGTATGGATTCGACAAGATCATGGATCGCAAACGCAATATCATTTTCTTTTAATTTGATTTCCAAATCTAGCGGCAAAACTACTTGATTCATGTTATAATATTTAAACATAAGGATACCTCCGATAAAGTTATGGTGTGGTTACTTTAATTTTATCAAATGGTGTCCTTTTTGTGTGCAAAAAAAACAGGTACTATCCATTTTTTGGGATAGTACCTGTTTTTTAATACTGGGGTTTTGTCCCAGCCTCTTTTATTTCATTCAAGAGCTAATTTCTGTTCCCATTCTATCAATTTAACTTCAGGTCAATCATTTTCAAAATTTAAGCATATGTTTAAAATAACCTATAAATTATCTACCAACTACCTAACTTCCTATATCACTATCTAATTTTTTTATAAAATCTAACCAAGGTTTACTTCCTTTAAAATCCCTTTTGTTTTTTATCGACTCATTTATATATGTGTTTTCTAATATTTCTATTACTTTATCATAATAAGATGTAATTACTTGGTTACTTTCTAATAGTTCTAATTCTTCTTGGTTAAATTCGTGAATTTTATTTTGATCGTAATCTGTATCTACTAACTTTTCATGAATAGCATGAAGATTATTCTGCACTTGGATAAGCCTACTTTCAGGAATCGTTGCATCCAATATTAATTCTTCTTCATCTTCAATAAATTCATTATAATTATTTTGAAAGTCATTCAAATACTGGGAGGTTTGTATTACAGTAGTTTCTAATTTCTCTAACTCATTTAATGATATTTCTCTGGTAGATATCACGTCTTCTAATTGAATATTTATTGTTTTTATGTTACTTGCAAATTGAGTTAAAGGTTCACTAATACTATTTTTAATATACATTTCCTGTAAGTTGTTATTATTATTTTTGATCATAACAAGTAATGTAATTAACGTAACTAAAAATACAAATAGTAAGATAGAGATCAGTTTAGTTTTATTCATCTATATTCTCTCCAAAAACAATTACTAAAATTATGTTCAGGTGCAAGTGCACACAGAATAGAAGCTTAATAAATAATGCTATCGGTTTTCTTCTTCTCATTGCATCACTAATTAGCCCGACAATGAGCTTCCCCGCAGCAAGGCCAATTAACACGCAGTTAAACCTAACTGCACAAGTGATAGTTGGACATTCAGTTCTTGGGAAAATTCCGGAAAACTCGATAAGTACATATCTATATGAAATGGCCCTACATACACAACAAACCAAGCCAAAAGAGTCAACCCTAATCGCCGCTTCGCTTACCTTTTGGATTCTTCATAACAACATCAAGTTTCTCGTGTTGTAAAACAATCCTCTCCTAATAAATACATTATAATAGTTTCGGTTGGGCGAAGTAAACGGTGGAAATGGGGACAGGTTAGCTTCCCTACTGGCACGATAACCCAATCCTCTGTCCCTTCTTCTTTTTTTCCAAAAATTAGTATACACTAAAATCAAAGCTATTAAAGGGGGAAGCTAGTTTGTCAAAGATTGCTATCATTTCAGATATTCATGGTAATTTAACGGCTTTAAAGGCGGTTCTTGCGGATATTGAAAAGCGTGGTGTTGATCAGATATTTTGCTTAGGGGATTTGGTTGGAAAGGGGCCGCGTGGTTCGGAATGTATTGAACTGGTTCAACAGCATTGTGATCAAGTCATTTATGGTAATTGGGATGTATTTATTCGGGATGAGATTGATCATGAATCGATTAATTGGATTCAGAATCGCTTAACAGAAGCCGATTATGAATATCTTGCTTCCTTGCCTTTCTATATTGAATTTGAATTAAACGGCAAACTAGCACGTTGTTTCCACGCATCACCGAGGAGCGTTTTTGAACGAATTGCCCCGGAGTATCATCCTACGGAAAAGTGCTTGTCCCTTTTTGAGAATAGCGAAGAAACCGAGTCCCTTCACTCCACTCGCAAGCCTGATATGGTGTTTTATGGTGATATTCACCTGACCTGGCTTAGAACCTATGATATTGGAATCCTCTGCAATGTAGGAAGTGTCGGCTTAGATGTGGTGGACGCTACCTATGTCATCGTTGATGGTTCGTATGGGACGAATTCGATAAACTTTGTACGTGTCCCTTATGACAGAGAGACAGAGCTTAGGGAAGCAAAGGAATTGGGAATGGTTGGTTATGCGGAATATTATAAAGAGATTATGTATGACCAATTTAGAGATGAATAGGGACTAATAGTCTGACCTACATATTCTGCCCAATAGACTTCAACATATATTCTAGTAAACTACGAAAGGTTGTATTGTATCCTATGTCTATTCTTTTCGGCCTATGTGCAATGAGTTGTTTTCTATATGTTTTTTCCCTTTATTATACAAGTGGGAATATTGATTTTGGCATTATCGTTATTACGATGATGGGAATTATCTTTCTATTATTAGCTATATTTCATCAACGATTTTTTTCTTTATTACGAAAGACAAAATGGCTTCGAAACATGCTCACTGTACTGATCGTGATATCTGTCGTTACGATTGTGTTTCTCGAAATTCTTATATATCAGGCACAAGAGGATCCACTTCCCGATTCCGATGTTCCAATTTTAGTACTCGGTGCTGGCTTAATTAACGGGGAACCATCCCCAGCATTAAAAAGAAGATTAGATAAAGCGTATGAAATCTATCAGCAGCATCCAACCACTATTGTGACCTCTGGAGGAGTGGACTACAATGAGCAAATATCTGAAGGCGAAGCAATGAAAAGGTACTTAGTCTCTCTCGGAGTAGAACCAACGGATGTTATAGTAGAGGATAAGTCAACGAGCACACATGAAAACTTTCTTTTTTCGAAGGAGCTACTCGCACCTTCTGAAGTAAACCCAGAAATCATTGTCGTCACAAATGACTTTCATATGTTTCGGTCCAAAATGATTGGTAGCCGAGTTGGTTTCACCATATATGCAGCACCGTCCAAAACACCAATGCATGTTCTTGTTCAAACCCATATTCGGGAATACTTTGCTATTGTTAATTCGTTTTTGTTTCAGAAATAGCAGTGTAAAGCATCACTTTATCCCATCCAAAATTGGCCTATTTAAATCAAATTCCTCCAGTATGATTACTGTACTTTCCTGACACAATATGCTAAATTTTTTGCATATTATAAGGGGGAGTTTTTTTATGATCATTTCATTTAATTTTGGAATTGGCCTTGAAGAGTATGGGGCAAGGGAAAAAGAGAATGAATTTCCAACATTTGACCGATGCCCCAATTGTAACTGCATTTCACAGGGAAATCTTCATCGTAACGGCTTCTATTGGCGCTATGGAATAGATGAACAAAGGGAACTGCGGATTCCAATTTGTCGTTTCAAATGCTTGGTTTGCAAGGTCAATATCTCTATTTTACCTGATTTTCTTATTCCTTATTTCCAACATACATTACATACGATTATTGATAGGGTACTTCGTTTCTTGGAGGGGAAGAAAGTGAATGAAAGCCGTCAGCAATTAGCCCAGCACGTCAGACGCTTTTATGAACAGCTTCATTGGATACATAGCTTTTTTGTGGATTTAGGGCATCAATTGGGGTTTTCAAAAAGACTCAAAAAAGAAGCCCTAAAATATATGAAAATGATCCTTGATTTTGGAGAATCATCCTTCTTTCGAAGGAGCTGGGGTCATTTATCATCATACTTTATGGGCAAATTAATTTTACCATATTTTTCGTAATAAAAAAATAGTATTAATCCCACATAAGTCTTGCCTATGAAACTATTGATGAAAAAAGTAGAATAAAAGCAATGGATAACCGGTTGTCCTTCTTATAAAAAGGAGGAAAAATTCATGAATGAGAAAACACGGGAAGAAATTGCTTTATTTCGTTATGGCTTGATTGCCCCACTTTTGAATGGGCAAATGAAGCCAAAGGAATATTTTCAAGAAATGGAGGGGAAAATCCACCAGGTTCCTTACTATGGGAAACGGAAGGTTGCAGCTAAAACCATGCAAGAATGGCTTCTTCATTACCGTAGGAATGGTTTTGATGCTTTGAAACCAAAAAGGCGTTCCGATCGTGGGGATTCTAGAAGACTATCGCCAGATGATAAGGATCATATTTTAGAAATACGAAGGGAATTTCTCCATATGCCTGTCAGTGTTTTTTACGACCAACTGATTAAACGTGGGGAAATACAAAAGCACGACGTTTCATACGCCACCATCAATAGGCTCCTAAAAGAACATAAGTTAGCTGGTAGATATCATACGAGCTATCATCCAGAAAAAGAACGGAAACGATTTGCCCACGATAAGGTCAATGTATTGTGGCAGGCGGATTTGTCACACGGTCCATATATTCAAATCAATGGAAAAGCGAAGAAAACGTTTCTTATTGCATATATTGATGACTGTTCCAGGCTTGTACCTTACGCACAATTTTTCTCTTCCGAGAAATTCGATGGATTGCGTGAAGTGACGAGGGAAGCGTTGATACGACGTGGGAAACCGACCATCATTTATGCGGATAACGGCAAAATTTATCGGTCTGATACGCTGCAATATGCATGTGCCCAATTAGGGATTACATTAGCACACACGCAGCCTTATGATCCTAAAAGCAAAGGGAAAATCGAGAGATTATTTAAAACCATACAAACACGTTTTTATCCACTGTTAAAAAGTGATCCGGTTCATTCCCTAGAGGAATTAAATGAACGTTTTTGGCAGTGGCTTGAGGAGGATTACCACCGAAAGCCACATGCCTCTCTAGATGGGAAAACACCACACGAAGTGTTCCATTCCCAACTAGATCATATCACATTTTTAGAGGACCTATCCATTTTAGATACCATTTTCTTAAAACGGGCAGAAAGAAAGGTAAAATTGGATGGTACAATTACGTTGGACAAACAATTATACGAGGTACCCTCTCACTATATTGGTCAAAAGATTGAAGTTAGAATGGATGAACAAGCTGTCTATATTTTCAAGGATGGAAAGAAGGTAGTAGAAGCCGTTCCAGTCTCTATGCATGACAACGCTCATATTAAGCGAAGACAATCGCCATTCGCCGTATCGGAAACAACAGATCAGGGGGAGGAAATGAATCGTGTATAAATCATTTTATTCCCTAGCAAAAACACCATTTTCCAAAGATATGAACCAAGCAGAAGCCTTCCCGTCCGCAGGATATCAGGAGGCATTGAATGGACTGGAATATTTACGGAAATCCAAAGGGATTGGGTTAGTTATCGGCGATCCCGGTGCTGGAAAGACATTTACTTTGCGGTCATTTAAGGAGTCCCTTAACCCAGCATTATATCATGTGGTTTACTTCCCATTGTCTACGGGTGGCGTGATGGACTTTTATCGGGGATTGGCTTACGGTTTGGGGGAGGATCCGAAGTTTCGTAAAGTGGATCTGTTTCGCCAAATCCAACAAGGAATTGAACGAATGGATCAGGAACGCAAGGTTACACCTGTCTTTATTCTAGATGAGATGCATATGGCAAAAGATGCCTTTTTACAGGATCTAGCTATTCTTTTTAACTTTCAGATGGATTCAACGAATCCTTTTATCCTTATATTAGCGGGCTTGCCACATTTAAAAACGCGACTGAATCTGAATCACCATCGACCATTAGCCCAACGAGTCATCATGAGGTATCAACTACAGCCATTAAGTAAAGAGGATGTATCCGCCTATATTGATCACCATTTGAAAATGGCAGGATCCAAAATGCCTATTTTCACAGCAACTGCCTTTGAGGCAATCGCTCTACGGTCCCAAGGATGGCCTCGAGTTATTAATACATTAACTATCAATAGCCTTTTATATGGGGCGCAACTGAAGAAAGAACAAATAGATGAAGAAATTGTTCGCCTGGCTGCCGAAGAGGGTGGTTTATGATGCGTCGTGGAATCATGTTTTTTGATTTTGGTAAGCAAGAATGGAATATATGGATTGGTCAGCAAGCCTATGAAATAGTACAAGGAATGTCAGTTGAAATACGTATTCAGAATCGTTATTTTAGAACTTGTATGGAGAAAGATAGCCCTGACTGGTTGATAACGATTGAAAATGAAGTCACATTTACACTCAGCCTATTTGAAGTGTATAGGGTACGTGTTTTACAAATGGATTTAATACCTGCATTTAATCTCCCTTTTTAGGGGGATTTTCTTTCAAATGCGCGTCTGAAAGAATTTGCATATTAATTTTCAAAACTGAATTAAAGTGAAAAAGTCGGCACATTATTTCAGATTTCTAACTGGATTAAAGTGAAATTAGATGTCTGGGATAATGTGCTAATTTACAATAGCAGATAATAGTTTTGGAGTCTTACCCCTTGTGACTAGGATAAAAGAAAACACCACTTCCCTGTGAAATAACTCGGGAAGTGGTGTCTGGTTTTATCAAAATCAACTACTTAGCGAAGTACTATGAAATTTCTTTCTAACCAAAAGATTATTTAACCCTATGTCTATTCTTCATATTGCTTTAAAGCAAGTCTCTTTCTTAATTCACTTGCCGCAAATTGGGGATCATTAAATCGTTTAAATTGATTCTTGACACCAATAGACATACGCTCAGTTGATATATTATCTTCAATCAAGCCACGAACTTTGAGTAAATCTGCTGCTTTTTTCTCCTTTTGGAAGAACCCAAAGTTAACCATATATTTTTCTCCCTTCATGAATATATAATCTTTTCCTAAGATAAAGGCTATTATTAAAATAGAATAGTTAGCATTTGCTATTATATTTGTACAGACAGACTTCCAGCAATTACTTTTATCACTATTTTTCTCGAGTTTTAGAAAGAATTGCTCCTCGAGTTTTGAGTAATAGGATTGTGCAGCAACAACGATATTCTCAAGATTTGTTTCATCCAAAAGAGCTTCTTCTATATCTCTTATTTCTTGTGCCGTTAAAGCTTCCCGTTTGATGAAATGTTACTAAATAAAATTTCCTTATAATAAAATGTCTTTCAGTCTGTGAAATCTACGTCTATCACAAAACTATTAATTAGTTCGAAAGCAGACGTATCCAAAATAGGTCACCTTCCTCTTACTCTTTTTGGATTCCTTTATTAAAAACTCAAATGGGTACTTTATAAGGATAAATCTACTAAAAGTAGTAGTGATTTTTATTCTATTGGTGTCACAACTTAAAATACATTGGAATTATTAGAGAAATAGGGAATAAGTTAAGGAAATCGCCACTATAAAAGCAGGTAATTAATTGAATTACCTGCTTTTATAGATATCAACTTATAGTAGATATAGTGATTATAGGCTCTTGTTCACTCAGTACATCAATCATAAATTCCGATGTTATATACAAATGATGTTCAACAGAGGGATGGATATCAAATAAAATAGGATTAATCCCATCATACCAGGATAAGTAAGACGAATTCTTTACTTTATAAAAAGTTGGCTCGTAAGTTAATTTACTTAATCCCTGTGTTTCTCTCTCTTTCCCTACTCTTGAAATAAGCTTTTCAATATCTGTCCTGGCTATTTCATCAAGAATGCGAAACGTAATGATTGAATTAAGATTAGATTTATTTTTCCCGTAAGTGAAGATATACTCCTTTGAACCATTGAATTCCTCAAATACGAGTATAAAATCCCCTTCATAATGCATGTATGCTAAGTTCATTGGATTATCAAATCTACTAAAAGGATTATTTGTAAGAGGCTCCCAAACCATTAATTTTCCTTTTTCCAACATACATCCTCCTCCTATGAATCTAGTCTCCTAAAAATCTAATCTTATAATTTTGAAATGATATAGTAGGTCTTTGTTGACCATCAGTTTTACTAGTACTTCTATATAAAACTGCAACACCATCAGTTCCATATTTTCTATGAATTATCTCGCCATTTTTCACTTCCGATATTACTTCATAGTTTCTACCACCGATTTTATTAAACTCTTCATTAGCTTTATTCCTATTTCCACTGTTATGGTATTGTCGAGTTCCCCCACGAGTTTTTCCTACATAAGTTGAACGCCCAAGTATTGCAGTATAATCACCCAAAAGACTAGCTTTTTTAACTGCATTAGTACTTATATGGTCTTCTTCACTAGGAACGATACTTTCTGAAGAGATATCTTTTTTAGATAAATTTACATTTTTACCATCAGTAAGTATCTCATTCAAATCATCAGCAGCAAAACTGACACTAACCGATCCAACCGATAAAAGCAAAGTTAACAATAATGATGTTAAGATTTTAGAAAGAAAACTATTTAACTTTAACATATTATTCCCCCTCGATATGTTTTCGAGTTTATAATAGATATTCGACCACACTAGTGTTGCAAAAATAATGTCGTAATTTTCAGTTTTATTATATCTTCTGTTTAGAGCCAAAAAAGTAAATACCGAATTAAAGGTGGCTCCATCCATTTGGAAATAATTTACAATTAGACCTGTGTGACAACGACAATTTGCTTATTAAGGGACGGATTTGCCTTCAATCTTTCGAAGCCAAATATGCGCTGGTTTCCATAATGCAGCCCTTAAATAACGGCTAATTTGTAGCGTTTTTCGCTTGCTTTTTGTTTCAATTTGCACAAGAACATGAAGGCAAAAAACAATAAGTGCGATAAATACTTGGTTTTGAATCGCCCATTCGCTCTGACCGTAAAACTTCTTAATGCTGAGATGTTGTTTGATCCATTTGAAGAACAATTCAATTGCCCAGCGTGATTTGTACATTTCTGAAATCTCTTCGGCACTTAAATCAAAACGATTTGTAATTAAATGGAGTTCATTTCCCTTTGAATCCAAGACCTTTATCAGGCGAAAATAATTTTCAGCACGGTTTTGTGTAGTACCAATTAAGACCATTTGGTCTGATAAAACAGGCATATTTTCGGGCAACTTAAAGTTGTAAACTTCCCGTATGACTGCGTTTTTCCGCAGCCTTGAAAGGAAAAAGTAGCCCTCGTCGGTCATGCGGTCAAAACGTTCGTAGTCTAAGTAACCACGGTCGAACACATACATGCATTCTTTGTCATCTACCATAATTTCAAGCTGGCCTCGGTCATGTTCTTTTGCAGTTGTCATTACGGCTTTTTCTGGGTAAGAAGTGCCTTTTTCCATAAATACAAGACGCAGATGCAGTTTCACTCCTGCCTTTGTTTTGCGGAATTTTGCCCATTTATGATTCGTCAAATTCAGTGGCAAAGTGCTAGAATCAATAATTTTTAATGGCATTACAAGTTTCGTATAATGCGTTTTGGCATGAATTTGTGATACTAAATCGAGAAACAGTCTTTGGAAAAGGTCGGGATTCAGCCCATTTAATCGTCGTGATAACTGAGAAATACTAATAGAATCAAGGTCGATAGCCCTTTGAAGCTTGTCATCGAAGAGGCAGTCACTTAGTGCATGAAGACTCTCGACTTCCTGTAGCTGTGCAAAAAGCAGTAACTTTAGGAACGACTCTGTCGTTAATTTTTTCGTATAGAAATCTAATTTCAATGTTTTCACCTGTTCTTCAAATAATTGAAAATTAATTGGTGAAAACCATTGTCCAAATGAAGTTTTTCGTGTAATCTTGTCCATGAGATTTGTCCTTTTTAGTGGATTTGGACGGGTTTACCACCTGACTTATCCATTATAAAGGACTTTTTCTTTGCGCAAAACAATAAAATTGAACATTTCGAGTATTTTTAATAATAAAATTAATTTAATGCAACGCTAGTGATTCGACCATAAATTCTAAATTCCTTCTAATTTCTACATGGGAAATATGTTACAAAAATATATCTTTAAAACAATTATTTTATGAACTACTTTCCAAAAAGTATTGTAAAGGTGGCGTAACTCAACATTTTAGATCCTAGATTTCTTGTAAATGACTTAACTTTAAGTGGATAAGTTTAAGAGGATAATTAATGTAGCCTGAGAACAATACTATCGACAACATCAAATAAAGTTATGGAATGTAAACTGTATAATAGTAGTTAAAGCTGATATTACAATACTCCCATTAACTAGGAACACCAATCAGACAATAGCACCTGTCAACACACTTATAAAGGATATTTAAGAACCATTAGCCGCGGAGATGTTTAATATATTTGACCTCCCTTTATGGGATAAAAGCAAGAAACAGTCACTCCCTTTACAAAATTGGAGAGAGAAATTTAATCCAGATAAAAGCTTCACCATTTATACTAAGAAAGATAGGCCTCGATGCTGAATCAAAGTCCTGATTCCCCTAAATCCAAGGTCATCTTTCAGCATGTTATGGAATTAGAGATTGATCAATCTTGTTCTGTTTTAGAAAAGTAGGATTATCGGGCGAGGATGTGTGATAGATGTTTTAGTGGAGAAATCCGTTACAGCCTTATTGTGTTTCAAATTAAATAACAAAGCCTACTAAAAATTTATGCTCTAAGTAGGCTATATTAAAATTACCAATCACACCCATTACATTCAAAGGTTCCTGTTTCCCAAGAACCAACACCATCCTCAGCACCATAATAAGATTTGAATTTACCTTCACCAGTTTTTTTAACATTTGTCACAGAACCAGAAGTAGTTTCCTTTGACTCACTTGGTTTATTGTTGGTTTCTGTCTTATTGCTATTTTCCACATTCGTATTAGATTGTGGTTGTTTACTAGACTGATTATTAGTCTTACTATTATTATTTTCTGAGTTACTCATCGATTTTGATGGTGAACTAATCGTTTTATTGGTATCATTAGACACGTTATTTGAACTGCTAGTTGAAGATTTTTGTTGTTGAACTTGATTTGATTCCTCAGCTTGCACTTCAGCTAACTTCTCAGCTTCTTCTAATTGTTTCTTTTCTTCAGCTAGCGCAATTAATTTATCATTAACTTTATCTAAACGATCTAATAGATGGTCCTTTTTAGGCTTATTTAAAATATCGGAAGTAGATACAGCACGTAATGCCTTATCATAAGAATCTTTATCTATAAGCTTTTCTGCCTGTTCTACAACCTCTGTAATTTTTTTAACCGCAGCATATTGTTTGGAGGATTCCTCTAACGGCACACTTAACATATCATATATAGATTTGTTATAATCTTTGACGTTTAAGTTTTAATTTGCTGTAATGTCACACCATCAACTAAAACATCGTTTTCAAACATCTTGTTGATATCTTTTTGAAGTAGAAACATTTCTTCTACCTGGGCAATTTCCTTTAATAAATCGGATTTTGTATCTTCCTCTACCAGTTTTTCAACTATCTTTATAGCGTTCTCAATCTTTTCTTCACTTAAATCTTCAGCTAATTTATTTTTCCCATTAGTATAAAGATCATCTACAGCTTTCTGTGCATCTTTTAAAGCTTCCATTTTTATCTGCTCAATTCGTTTTATTTCTTGATTTTGAACATGTTTAGTATACGCATAAGCACTAGTCCCTCCTGCTAACAAGAGTAATGCTACTACACTAGCAATGAATTTCCTATTCATACATCCACACCATTATCTATATCGGTATAGTCAAATATATCTTTGTATTTATTATCTCAGAAACCCTACACGAAACAAACAGATTTTATGAATTTTTAAAGTTTGGGAAATGACACTAGAAATCCTGTGAACATCTATAAATCTATTACCTTCGTATAATAATTGACTTATTGGGAATAGTAAATTATTGTCAACACAAAAACTATTGAGGAGTGGGTAATTATGTATAGAATTTCAATAGCACCGTTGAATAGTATTGTAGATGTTGCTAAAAAGAATTCCAAATCTATTGGTACAGAATTAGATTTTCATACAAAATTATATGAAGCAGGGATGGAAGATATACTGAGCCAAGTAGCCTTTCGAAAACTTATTGAATGTGAGATTGAGGAGACTTTGCCACATGTTACAACAAAGTCACAAAGTGCAAATGAAAGAGTAATAAACATCTTTAATCAATTAAATAAACAATTACATGATTCCGAATTAAAATCTTTACTTTTAGACTTAGAAGCAGAGTCTAATAATTTGCATAATATAGAGAGTAAACAGTACTTTATTTAAGGATTTCTCGAGGGCTATAAATTTGTTAAAGAAATATAATAACAAAAAATAAAAAGCCAGAGTCTCAATTTCAAGGAGAGTGTTCAAAACTACTTGACGATTTTCTATCTATTTAATCACCCTAAGCCGATAGAATTTGGAATCAACCACCACATAGAACTCACAGCAAGACAGTTGCCTATCTCACCGCCAGTTTTGACGAGTTTTTAAAGAAAAATATACATGCTGCTGAATAATATTAACATCAGCTTCTTTAGAGAAAATCTCAAGAAGTTGATGTTTTTTTAGCTTTTTCATACTTTTAGGGTATCCAAGTACATCAATCAAATCCTCCAGATCTTTTTTCCATAACAAGCCCAATAAAACGTCTTTATCTTGTGATGTTTGCTTTCTACCTTTTCTTTTTTCAATTAGTCGTGTACCATCTGAGCTAATTACTTTAATTCCCCACCATTTTGGTACCATTTCACAAATTTCTTTATAGTACTTCCGAGATGAAACAATCGTCATACGCTGAAACAATTTATTATAATATTCCATCTGTCTCGGTAATCTATCAAGCGTATCATAGTCACTTTTAATTTCAAACCCATGGATAATTCCTTTAATTACTGCAACATCAATTCTAGATTGACCATTTTGAATTCCTAACTCATTGACAATTCTAGTATCAGGATCATTCTGATATTGAGATTTTAGTTCTTTTAGTAATAAACTTCTTACCCCTGAATCATTTAAAAGCATTATAGTCACCTCTAATATATTATTATCAATAGTTTTTTATTATTTCAAGTCAAAATCCTATTATCATTGATAAAAGTACAACATAAAAGTCACTTTATCCTCTAGTAATTATCTTATTATTATTCCGTTAGATTAGGACAACTTTAAGATAAGAATCTATCCTTTTCAATTGAATAAGACAAACTGCTATAAGCATAGGATTTACTGAGGTGAGGGTAGTGACAACTAAGAGGATACTTATTTGCCCAAGTGATATCATGACTTATTATCATGATGAAATCAAAAGTGATGAAAGAGCTAAAAGGATTATTGACGCAGTTAATGCTAAGAAGAATAGAGTAATTCCACTTGTAGCAGAGGAATTTAGCCCCGAAAAGTATGTACTATTAGAGAACTTCGAGTACTATTCATCCTTATTGAAAATCCGTCCTTATGTACGAGTCCCTTGCCTTGTCTATCCAAAAACTAGTGAAGTAGATCGCCTTATTCAAATATTAAAAGTCACCATTCCTTTAGAAAAAGGAACAAGCTGGCTTTTTAAAAATGAACACATTATGAGACTAGTAGATGTACACAATATGTCAATACGCAATATAGCTAATCTTACCAACTGCTCTATTTCTAAAATTAATAGTTACATTTTAAATAGAGAGATACCAATACATATTAGAGAAGTAGCAATACAAGCTGAAGCAAAAACTGTTTTAGAAAGTATTTGTAAATCTACAGTAATTCCTAAGCCATTAAAACCTATACTCTATGAAAAAGCTATTATTGAAAAAGGAAGCTCCCACCGCTTAAACATCCAAAAACTCCAACTACTTAAGCACTTTTGCTCAGTTACTGAGATTCCCATCTTTATTTTAGATTCACGTTCTTTATTAAAAAGATTAATAGATCAACTAGTCTCCACTAACTTTAACCTTAGCACTCATATGATCAATTTATTGAATAAATTCATTGAAGAAGAAACCGCTTTATAATGGGCTCATCCTCTCACGGGACGGGCTCATCTTTTTCCACTTTGGGCTCATCCTCTCGCGGGACGGGCTCATCTTCTTCCACTTTGGGCTCATCCTCTCTCGCGGGACGGGCTCCTCACATCCTCTCGTATGGCGCATCGCATCCTCTCACCAGGCGTGAAATCACAATCAACTACCCGCCAAATACCGGTCCAACATCTCCCGAACACTCTCCGCACCATCCTCCACTTCAACCTCCATCCGCTTCTCCACCCGGCTCTTACGCTTCTGCTCTATAAACCACTCCGGTACCACTTCCCGTGAGCCCCCAATGCGCTTAGAACCTCCTCGCTCATTCTTCCAAGCCATATCATCCACATGTACTTCCTCCACCGAGCGTATCCCTTTCTTCACCCAAGCCTTCAAAATACTCTTCACATACCCCCAAGATTGCCGGTTCCGCTCGAGCGCACGCTTCATCGCCTCTAGCACCAATTCCTCACCAGAATCTGTAATCCACCCAAGTATCTCCTCCGAGACAAACGGACTTATCACGCCAAAATTCTCCTGGTAAAAAGCAATCGCGTCCATCGTCTTGTCCATACTGTCTACTATTTGACTTGTCTTGTTTTGTTTCATTTCTTTTTGTTTAATTAAAGGGGCCGTACCATGGTCTGTGTGGTAGTTCACCCCGTGGTCCGTCTGCTGGTCCACCTGGTAGTCCGTACCATGGTCCACACTTTGGTCCAAACTATCCATCTGCTCCTCCCCAACTTGACCTTCCTCTTTCACCAAATCCCCACCTTGATACTCCCGAGACAACCGCTTCATCCGATAGATAGGAGACAAATTCCTCCCCCTAGACCTATACTCAATCATCCCCCGCTCCTTCAGTTCCGTACGAGCCCGCTTAAACGAACTATCCGACAACCCCGCCTTTAGCTTTACTACCGTACTTGCCACCGTGAACTCCATTGCCCAGTGAGCCTTATTATTAATGTGCAAAAGCGTATGCCACAGACTCACTGCCGAACCTGAAAGTGGCTCCTGCTCCATCCTGTCATAAAATGCATTAATCTCTCTTATATAATTCATCTATGTATCTTCCTTTCTCTGTATTTTTTGACAGCCCCTCAGGTAGTCTAACACCTAAACCTAAGGGGCTGTCCTTATTTATAACTTCGCAACTTCTTCCTAACTTCTCTTCCCCAACTCTTCACCGCAAATTCTGTTACACCTTCCTGCTCAGCAATTTCACGGATTGACATACCATGGATATACCTCCCCATTACCCACTTCATCTGTTTTTCCGTAAGAAGCGCTGGAAGTTGTTCCAGTAACTCCTCTACTATAACTTCCTCAGCTGCACCATCATTTCTCTCACTCGGAAGTGACATATCCGTTCTCACATGCCGATTTCCAGTAGTTCCTTTCAGCAAGACTTCTTGCCGCATTTTTTCTTTCTTATCTTGTTCCCGCTTTTCTTTACGAATCTTATCGATAAGGTGATTACGGATGGTGTAATTGAAGTAGGTGGACATGGGGCCTTTGTCTGGCTCATATTTCTTAAAAGCCACCCATAGTGCATAAATCCCCTCAACATAATATTCCCGATGTGGATCCTGTAAGTGCAGCTTTTGGATATGGTAGTGGATACGCCTTTCATTCTGTTTGAAAATATCCTCGAATGTAAAACTATTCTCCTGCTCTATGATTTTTACTCCTTTCATGGTTTACTCATGGTCCACAATAGATGAAAATCCGCACTCTTTCAGAAAGGCAAAATAAAGTTTCCGCTATCGAAATGCCAAAACCTCTATACAAAATGACATTATTTCTATAAAAACATCCTGTTTCTCCAGAGAATCTTCACTTTTCCCTAAAATTTCGCAAAGAGAAAAAATCCCAAAAGTGTCCTATAGGACGTGTACCCTATTTGGCCACACCAAGATAATAGATAAAAAAGGAAGATTCCATTGGATGAACAGGTGTATTTTTATCAAAGAATTGGTCAAGCTATTCGGAACCACAGACATGCTGAAGACAAAACACTAGAAGAAATTGCTGGAGACATCGGAATGGATGATAAGCACCTTGGAAGAATTGAAAGAGGAGAGAAGCATCCCAAAGCTATCACTCTCTATAAATTATCTCGTAGATTACAATTTAGTGTTGATGCATTATTTGATGACATACAAAAAGAGCTAGATCTGAAAAAGAGAGAATAAAGCCTCTCTCCTCTCCCACCTAGCACCTAAACAACATCCCTCGAATTTCCTTTCCTCTTCAAACTACATATTCGATTAAAGGAGTGTCGACAATGAAAGAAGTATTCCCTCACCACGACATCACACAAAAGACTCTAGCAATACTTCCATCAAAAAGCATCCATTATGGAGCGCTTGTACTGGAAGAAAACAGAAAAATCCTCGTTAACCAAACACCATTAGAAATACTCAAAACGAATTGCCTCTATTATTTCTCCTCATACGATGGTAGAAGAGAAGCCGTCAGACAACAGCTAGGATATAAACGAAAGGTCCCGATTCCAATTAGTCCTAGTCAACATCTACTCGCCTTTCCAACTCATTCTCCTGAACATTATGATTGTACTTGGCTCTTCTATCACAACATTTTCCAAGTAGTGCCCCATGCTGAATCAAGTCCTGATTCACCGAAATCCAAGGTTATTTTTAAGAGCGGAAAGGAATTAGATATCGATGTGTCTTGCTTTGTTTTGGAAAAGCAGGTTTATCGTGCGGGGATGTGTGAAAGGCGGTTTAGTGGAAAGAGGGGTGGATTTGTTAGTCTTGGTTGATGTGAAGAAATACACCATCACCAGCACCATAGTGGGAATCAAACTTTCCTTCCCCTACTTTCTTAACGTTTGTAATAGTAGATTTATTGATACTTGATGAGTGGTTATTAACGGGGCTTTCAGAAAAGAATGTACTTCATGTGTAAACCCGTAATCAAACAACGCATACAAAAATGAAGCACCTCTTGCTAAGATAGAAATATCAATTGAAGGAGGTGCTTTTCTATGCCACATGAAGAACTAATCATCGTGCCCGTAACACTCCATCCTGAAAAAGAAGAACCTATGTTAGCGACCCCGCCAGTTTCCTCGGCAACTCCTGTTTTTATGATGAAATCAGGCGGCTTTGAACTTTCCTTCTTTAACGGTGTGGATGAGCATATCATTCAAACCGTCATAAGGGAGTTGAGAAATGAATGAGGCAAGATTATACAGACGTCAAGAACATTTATATTGTTTGTGGAAAGACGGATATGAGAAAGGGAATTGACGGACTAGCTACACTAGTTCAAGATAACTTCGAGCTAGATCCCTATGGCGATTCCATCTTCTTATTTTCCGGTTGGAGCAAAGACCGTTATAAATGTTTATATTTTGATGGGGATGGATTCGCCATGCTTTATAAACGTTTAGATAATGGTAAACTTCAGTGGCCTAAAAACGAAAATGAAGTTCGCAATTTATCGCAACAAGAACTTCGTTGGCTCTTGGAAGGGTTAGCTATTCAACAACCAAAAGCAATACAAAAATCTCCAAAAGGTGTTTTTTAACTATTCATTTTTCGTTCGATAGCGTATACTATAGCTATCTTAACAGAACGAAAGGTGGTGAAATTGCATGGTTCAATCTTCTCCTGATCAGAACGATAAATTAATTAAACTTTTAGAGGAACAATTAAAACAATCGAATCGACAGATCGAAGCTTTGACCGAGCAAGTTCGCCACTTAACGAAGCTACTATATGGTTCGAAAACGGAGCAATCGAAATACAATCTACCCGATGGGCAAACGTCGTTATTCGATGATGAGGATGATGACGATTCTTTTAACTATTCTGAGCACACAGAAGAACAAAGCGAACAGAAGATTGCATATACTGTTGAACGTAAAGCAAAAAATAGAAAACGCAATGATTTTCTGGCAGATGACCTCGAAACAGAAGTCATTCATCATCACCCAGAAGATACGACATGCGATTGTTGCCAGCAAGCAATGACAGAAATGGGCAGCACCGTTGTCCGAGAAGAAGCGATGTTTATTCCAGCAACGATGAAGAAAATACAGCATGTAGAACATGCTTATGAATGCAAGAATTGTAAGGGACATTCCTTTCAGAACGCACAAATAAAAAGAGGCCAAGCACCACAGGCTCCTATTCAACGTAGTCTGACAAGTCCTAGCATTCTAGCGAAAGTAATCTATGATAAATTTATCCAGTATCTTCCGCTTTACCGTCAGGTAAAAGAATGGGAGCGTTGTGGCCTACATACGAACGATAAGAATTTGTCTAACTGGGTTATACGAACAGCTCAGGATTGGTTACTTCCCGTGTACCAACGGATGAAGGAAATGATGATGAACAAATCTATTTTACACGTGGATGAAACCTACGGAAAAATTATTCATCGTTCCGACGGGAAACCAGGAAATTCCAATGCCTATAATTGGGTGTACCGTAGCGCTCCTAGCCAAGGCCCCGTTATCATTCTCTTTCAAAGTGCGTTGTCACGTGCGAGATCCGTTCTCCAAGGATTTGTAGAGAACTTTACAGGGACCATTATCTGTGACGGCTATTCTGCATACGATAAACTCCCAGGCGTAACCTTCGCAAATTGTTGGGCACACGTTCGCCGATATTGGTTGAAAGTGAACAGTAAAAACGGGCAGATTGGAGTGAAATTTTGCGACGAGCTTTATCGCCTAGAAAGGGATTTTAAAAAATTATCCCCGAGTAAGCGAAGAAAAAGACGTCAAAAGCTTTCGAAACCAATCGTAGAAGAATTCCTGAAATGGATTGAGGAATCCCCTTTTTACGGCAATAACGCACTTGGAAAAGCAGCCGAATATACACTGAAATTGACAGATGGGCTTCGTGCCTTTCTCTATGATGGTCGCATTGAAATGGATAATAATCCAGCAGAAAATGCGATACGCCCTAGTGTGATCGGTCGAAAAAATTGGATGTTTTCCGTCAGCGAAGCTGGTGCCGAGGCCAATGCGATTTGTTTGAGTATGGCAGAAACAGCGAAAGCTAACGGTGTGGATTTCTATCAATATTTGGTGAAATTACTAACAGAACTACCAAATCTGGATATCCATCGAACGCCAGAAACTTTAAATAAGTACATGCCTTGGGCGAAGGCGATTCAAGCAACATGTGCAAAAAAATAAAATAACCGTAAATCTGTTTAAAACATCTCAGATTCACGGTTATTTGGCGTTTCTGTTTTTAATTTTAGTTGCTTCTATTATAAAATTTCTTAGTTCGGGCTTACCTTCATGTCTTGGAGATTATTGAGGAAAGATTAAAGAAAACGTCAACTATTTTCTGTTCGCAATACTCTCCAGAAGGTTGGACTCTAGACTTAGAACAGGAACAAATAGCTGATGCGATTCTAAACCGTACCGTTCATAATTCATATCAGATGTTAGTAGATGGTGAAGTTTCTAAGAGAACGTCATGAATAGTGGGATCTAAATGATTTCAATAGAGGTTGAACATCGTATAGCTAAGGATTTTCTTCACAGGTATTTACCTAGCTTGGTGATGATTAAAGTTGAAGAAAAACTATTACCTACCTGTATTTGGACTTCAGATGAGGATATTGACCATGATGAACTTGTGAATTGGGCAATTGAGATTATCGATAGTCAATTAGAGAATAATAGATTCAGATAAGAGAGCCATTAGAACGGACCGCTGTTCTAATCGCTTTCTTATCTGCACTTACTGGCTCAATCTATCCGCACTACTCAACAAACGCGGCCAAGTAAACACCCACGTCGATACCTAGAGGGATTCGAAGGATATATGCGGGCTACAACGAAATACCAATACCCCTAACCCTAGTTGGATATTGGATCCACGCTAGTCGCAAATTCATAGAAGCATTAAAGGCTCTTTCTGAATTTGCGATTACTTTATAATAGGAGAACTTTTATTGTTAATCACATCTACTTTTTCTTGAATAATAACAAGTGCAATGACCTCATTATGTTGGGATAGTAATATTTCATTACATAACCCCTTGATTGTTATTTTCATTTTTTTACTTCCTTAAAAACCTTTTAACCAAATTCTTAGGTTTAAGTAATATATATTCTAGTTTAGACATATAATAGTTTCGAAAACTAGAAAGAATCTCTGCATTTAACTCAGGATAATCAAAGTTACATTTTTTATAATCGCTATTTAATATGGAGTCATAACGAGTAGTCAACCCATTATGTGTTCCCGTTCCATCCAAACCAATATTTTTTATCCTTGATATTACTGGGTAGACTGTGTACATGTCTAGCTTAGATTGAGTATAACACCATCTTATCGCCCAAGAGTCTATCGTTCCATGCATTTGTAAGTCTAACATATTGGCCATATCTCTCCCACCACGGTTTAACTTCTTCCTCATTTTTTTGTTCCTTTTAAATTCTTGATAATCTGAAACGTCCCAATCCACTTCTTCCCATCGGTCTTTCCACGTAGCCCAACCCCAACTACATCCTCTATAAGATAAATATATTTCACTTTTATAATTATTTGGTATCTCAATAGGTATATTGTAGCCACTAATTGACCAAATTTTATTGTTACTCTCATAATAATCTAGCGCATCATTCATATATTGTAGAAAGTCTACCGAAGAAACAAGATCATCTTCTACTACTATTATTTTGCCATACTTTTTAATGATTTGTGTAACTCCAGTGATAACCGAATTTGCAAGACCTCTATTTTGCTGAGCCTTTTCTATATTTATAGTTTTAAAATAATTTCTTTCTGTTAGTGAGTCAATATAATCTCTAACAAGGGCCACATTCTCTTCCGATTGTTTACTTTTAGCTGCATCAGAAAAAAAATATATATTAGTCTCTTTTGCTAGATAATTGTCGGCAAGCGCCTCAATTGTCTTTATTGTATGTTCTGGTCTATCATATACAAAAACTACTACAGGTGCTAACACCAATAAATCCCCTCTCATCATAATTTTCGATTATGAAATTTGATAGCTCTAAACAATTCTTTTGGGGAAAGAGCCTTTAAAATCATAATTGTCGATACCCTTGTTTCTTTAAAAAATGCTAAGCCTAGTACATTAGCAGAAAATTGTGCACTTAATGTAGCAACTGCCGCTCCATGTCCGCCCAATTGAGGAATTAATAAGTAATTAAGTACTAGATTCACTATAAACCCTAGTGAAGTGTATACTAGGGTATATTTTTGCTTTCCTTCACACAGAAGCCATATGGAACGTGCAGATCCTAACATAGCAAACGTTCCTGCCCATATACTAATAGAAAGTATACTAGCTGCTTCTAAATAATCTGAGCCAAACAGAATACTAACTATAATTTTAGAGAATGGTAAAATCAGTACCCCGAATCCTATTCCCATCCAAGCAACAATGATGTATAATAATTGAACTAATTTTAAGTAACTTTCTTCATTTTCTCTCTTTTTGCTCATAATAACTGGTTTAAAAGATGTTATTAAAGCTAGAGGTACAAAGTACCACATGCTAGCTATTGATACAGCTGCGGAATAGACTCCCACCTCTGATTTATTTGACAACATATATCCTAACATAACTTGGTCAACTCTCATATATAGCGTAATCATTAGGCCTGATAATATGAGATACCAACTTTTTGATAAAATACTCTTGGCATAATAAAATTTAAATTGCCATTTACTTTTATCCTCTCTAATTTTTAAATAACAAATTATTAGTCCTGTACCGATTATAATCGCATCTATCATATAAATTAGTGATAATTGGATTAAACTGCCTCCAGTTAAAGCTAATATTACTTTCAACCCTGAGGATACAAGGTTAGAAACTATTCGTACAATCGATGATATTTTAGCGCGCTGATAGGCTTGTATCCAATATTCTATAACCTCAAGCGATTTAATAACCATCATGGAAGACATAATTAAAACCAATAAGTGAATATTCCCATCACTAGGTTCTAGAATTCTTATGATTGAAGTAGCAAGAATAGTTAAGACTATTCCTCCTAACACTCTTAGAACTAAGCTGGTACATAATATTGTTCCTTCGTTATAATCTTTTTCAACTATTGACTTTACTGTTAATGTTTCAAGCCCTAATGTAGATATTGCTGTAAATAACATTACAAATGATAAAGCATAGTTAAAAGTTCCAAATTGTTCTGGCCCAAAATAGCGGGCTAATATCGCAGTAACGAAAACCCCTATCAACATCGTTAGCACTTTATCACTAACTATCCAACTGGAGTTTTTTAATATTTTACTTGCTACTTTATTATTTAGAATAGCTCTTCTTATATTAAAATTATTTTTTTTATTTAAGCTCACGGAGTTCCCTCTTTTTAAGACTTCACGTTCTCTTCGAATTATTAATTATCTCAAAGGTAAAATACCGTATTCTTTTTCGAACGTTTTTAAATTGTAATTCTAATTAGTTTGTTTCTTTGAAAAATAATTAAAACACAAAAATAACAAAATCACCGCCCAAGGAGTAAATCCTGTCCCAGACCATTTCATCACACTTTCATATATCATAATCCCAATCATAATATAAATTCCTTTATAAGCAATCTTATTAGTTGATATCATTTTTTGATACGCCAATTTGGCCATAACGCCAAACATTATAGGTCCTATAATTACACCTGCGATTCCAAAATCATAAAGAAATGCAAATATCATATTCGGAAAAGCATTATAGAGTGTATTGTCACCTACGAGTAAAAATGTTTGGTTATATTCAGCAAGAAAATATGAAGGTTGTTTGATTTCTAAGCCTATAAATCTTAAGCCCATTATAAAAATGTCTAGTACTCCACTAAAAAACATGCCTCCAAAAAGTAGTACTCTTTCCTGAACCAACGATGTATATTCATATAACTTTTCAAAATATACATATGGAGCTGTAAAATATCCTACAACTGTTCGAAGTATTCCAGAGAACATATTTGCACTTAGTCCAGTTCTAACAATAGTAATAGTAACTAAACCGACAACCAGAGTCCCTAACAAAGTTCTTATTTTAAACCTCTGAGAGATACTTAAATTTATCTTTTTTCTGTGCATTAAATAGCTGAAAAAAAATATCAGTGCACTGTTTAAGATAATTCCCCTACCTCCAGATGAGAAAGAATAGAGCGTTACACAAAAGATAGTTGTAATGAACAAGTACTTATTTATTTTATTCTTATTATCTTCAAAAAATAAAATTGAAATTAGAATCACGCTGAAATAAATTATAGGAGTAATAACCCAATTTGTTGCTAAACTTTCATATATATTTCTTAAATCTCCATAAAAGTATAAGTATCTAACCATGCTATAATTAACACCTGATAATAATAATCTTAGAACCTCTATCGATAGACTGAGTAGATATACTATTATAACAGTGTGAATTGCTATTAAAAATTTTTTTATTTTATTTTGATTAAGACTCTTACTAGATTCAGTCGGTGGCACTTTAATACTCTTCTTCGTAAGAACAATAAGAGGTAGATTAAAAGATATAATACCGAGTAACATTATTAAGTAGGTATTTGGTGAAGGTATATAAAAATTAAAAAAGCCAAACCCAGAAATAAAAATAGTAATACCCCACCAAAAGTTAAATATAACCATAGGACTGTATATTTTTTTTTCTAGTCCAATTCCAATAATCAAAAAAAAGGTACAAACTATAACAATTAAAAAACTCATTTTTTCATCTCCTTGATGCTATTGTAAGCAATAGCAATAGCAACTACCTATAATATATTGATTTTCAGGTCAATAGATGAAAAGATAATATTAATTATAGGCTAGCTATTATTGTATTCTGCTAAGTTGCATATAACTCTATATATTCACTATACCGTTCATTTTTATTATAGTAGGTTATAGCCCTTTTAACACACTTAGATGAATAATTTACTTTTCCTTTTTCTTTGATTATCTGTATTCCATCTCTTAATCCCTTAATATCCCCTTTTCTAACAACTAATCCACAGCCTTCATCGATACATTCGATACTTCCTCCTGTGTTAAAAGTAATTACAGGTGTTCCACATGCAAGAGCTTCTATATTTACCATACCTAATACTTCCTCTAATGTTGGATTAGCAAATACATCGGCTGCTGAATATATTTCAGATAATTCACCAATAGAATTAGTCTTAGTAATACCAATAATATTTGATGGTAGTTCTCTTTTCTGTTCTTCTGTTAGCCCAACTAAAACAATTATTTCATCTTCTTTTAGTTCCTGAGCAAGATCCATGAAATACTTATAACCTTTTCTTTTCCCCCAAACACTAGCAACCCCAAGTATAAGGAACTTATTATCTATATTATATTTTTTCCTAAAATCGCTCTTTATGGGATGGAATACATCTATATCTATACCATTATTAATAACTTTAATATGATAATTCTTTAGAAATGATTGTTTCACTAAGTCAGCGAGCCAATTTGATGGAGTAACAATGGTCATATTATTTATACTATTGAAAAGTCTTTTCTTATCTGAAAAGGCCTCTTTAGAACGATCAAAAATTAAACTTTTAGGATAATCTTTCAAAGCTGGACAATTTCCACAACCACTTTTCCATTTATCACAACCAACATAATCGAAGTGTGCACAATGACCTGTAAAGCCCCAACAGTCGTGTAGAGTCCAAATTACCTTCTTATTTATTCTAGCTAAATAATTGAATAGAATTTCTACATTTAAATAATGACCATGCAAGTTATGCAGATGAATAACATCTGGATCTATTTCTCCCAACTTCTTAATTAATTCGTGGGTCGCTTTCCTTGAATAAAAACCATGTTTCCCTAACAAACGAGTTTTGGTTTGATGCATTCTAACATTAACTTTACCACCAAATTTTATTGCTTTTGGATAATCTGAATTACCAACACCATAAAGGATATAATTCTCAATATTATGTTCACTTAATTTCTTACTAATATCCAACGCAATTCTCCCAGTACTACCTACTCCACAGACAGAGTTTATTTGTACCACTTTCATAAGCTTTTACCCCAAACTACTCTATTTATATAATCTGTATATGACAATATTATTCTAACAACTTTATCCGATACATTAGGCATACTATAATCTGATACCTTTCTCAAAGTGTTCTTTTCTTGCGCTTTTAAAATTTCCAATCCTTGTAATATTCTTTCTTTCCTTAAACCAACCATCATCACTGAAGCTTCCTCCATCGCTTCTGGTCTTTCATGAGCTTGTCTAATATTTAGTGCTCTAAATCCAAGAATAGAAGACTCTTCACTAATCGTTCCACTATCACTAAGTACTGCCTTTGCTTTAGTTTGAAGTTTCACATAATCATTAAATCCTAATGGCTTCATTGTTTTGACTTGTGGATTAAATTCGATTCCTTTTGCATCAATCATATTTCTAGTTCTAGGATGTGTACTTACAATTACAGGCATGTTATATTTCTCTGCAATTGCATTTAAACTATTCACTAAATCCTGGAAGTTAGTTTCCGAATTAATATTTTCATCTCTATGAGCAGATACAACAAAATATTTCCCTTCTTCAAGGAATAATTTCTCTAATATATCTGAGCTCTCAATATCATCTTTTCTAGAATTAAGAACTTCAAACATCGGGCTCCCTGTTTTAATTATCCTATCTGATGGAAATCCTTCTCTAAGAAGATATTCTCTTGCAATATCACTATAGGTTAAATTAATATCGGCTGTGTGATCAACAATCTTTCTATTTGTTTCTTCCGGAACTCTGGCATCAAAGCATCTATTACCCGCTTCCATATGGAAAATAGGAATATGTCTTCTTTTTGCTGCGATTGCACATAAACAGCTATTAGTGTCTCCAAGTACTAAAAACGCATCTGGTCTTACTTCTTCCATGATAGGATCTATTTTAACTAAGATATTACCGATTGTTTCTACAGCTGTTCCCGTAGCCGCATTAAGAAAATAGTCTGGCTTCTTTAAATTAAAATCTTTAAAGAATATTTCATTTAATTCATAGTCATAATTTTGCCCGGTATGAACAAGTGTGTGTTCAATTGCATTTGATTCTTCTAATTTATTTATAACTGCTGATAATCTAATAATCTCAGGTCTAGTTCCAACGACTGTCATAACTTTTAGTTTCTTCATTAATTATACCTCCACAAAATAAGTGTCTGGTTTTTCCGGGTCAAAGCATTCATTTGCCCACATTACTGTTACGAGATCAGTTTCTCCTACATTTACAATTGAATGTGTATAGCCGGTAGGGATATCTACAACTTGTAACTTTTCACCACTTACTTTATATTCAACAATTTCTTCAGAATTTATGTTTCTAAAACGAATTAAACCTTCTCCACTTACAACTAAAAATTTTTCATTTTTAGTATGATGCCAGTGGTTTCCTTTTGTAATCCCTGGTTTAGATACATTTACAGAAACTTGTCCTCTTTCAGGTGTTCTCAAAAATTCAGTAAAAGAGCCTCTGTTATCAGAGTTCATTTTAAGGTTATATGAAAACTGATCTTCAGGTAAAAAGCTTAAATAAGTACTATATAGCTTCTTTGTTAAAGCATCTTCCATATTAGGGATACTTAAATTTGTTCTGCTTTCTTTGAAGCTCTTTATAAGGTTAGCTAACTCTCCAAGTTTAATATTATGTGTTACTGGCACAACACAGAAATCCTCATGCATTGTGGGCTTTCCCTCTAAAGCTCTTAAAAATTCTTCTAATACATCATCTATATAACAAAGATTAAGCTCTATGTCGGGGTTGTTTATCTGAATATCTAAGCCTCTAGCTATATTATGACAAAATGTAGCTACCACGGTATTATAGTTTGGTTTGCTCCACTTACCAAATAAGTTTGGTAGTCGATATATATAAGATTTCGCACCAGTTTCGTTATGATAATTAAATAGTAAATCCTCTCCAGCCTTTTTACTAATTCCATAAGGATTATCCTTTTCTGCTTGAACGGACGAAGTTAGAAGAACTGGAGCTTTATTTCCATGTTTCTTTAATAGTTCTAGTAATTGAGAAGTTAAACCGAAGTTACCTTCCATATACTCATTTTCATTTTTAGGTCTATTTACTCCTGCTAAGTGAAAGACAAAGTCACATTCTTTTGTATATTTCTCAAGTAATGAAATATCACTTTCCCTAGAAAACTCATATATATTGTTATACCCTCTATTTCTAAGTTCAGCTATTAGGTTTTTCCCTAAAAAACCTTTTGCTCCTGTAACAAGAATATTCATAGTTAAATACCACCTTTTAGTTTGATACCTGAACTTTTTTATTCCATTGCTCCAATTCCTTCTGTACATAATCTAATTCAAGAAGCTTTTCTTTAATTTGTTCAACATTTAAGATCTGAGTGTTATCAGAATTATATTCCTCTACAGTAGTAAGCTTTTGGTCTCCTTCTGCAAAATACTTATCATAGTTTAGATCTCTTTGATCTGCTGGAACTCTATAGAACCCAGGTAAATCTTCTGCCTTTACATATTCCTCTTTTGTAAGAAGAGTTTCATAACGCTTTTCTCCGTGACGTGTTCCAATAATTTTTATTTCATTATCAGCATGAAATAGTTCCTTTACAGCTTGAGCAAGATCACCAATTGTACTAGCAGGGGATTTTTGAACCATGATATCTCCAGCTTCAGCATTTTGGAAAGCAAAAATAACCAACTCTACTGCCTCTTCTAAGCTCATAAGAAATCTTGTCATATTAGGGTCTGTTACTGTTAAAGGCTGTCCATTTTTTATTTGTTCAATAAATAGTGGAATAACTGAGCCACGTGAGGCCATGACATTACCATACCTAGTTCCACAAATTAAAGTTCTATCTGGACCAACCGTTTTAGATTTAGCTACAAATACTTTTTCCATCATAGCTTTTGAAATACCCATAGCATTAATTGGATATGCCGCTTTGTCCGTTGAAAGGCATATTACCTTTTTTACTCCATATTCTATGCCTGCCGTTAATACATTCTCTGTTCCCATTACATTTGTTTTAACAGCCTCAAGGGGGAAAAATTCACATGATGGAACTTGTTTTAGTGCTGCTGCATGAAAAATATAATCCACACCATGCATAGCATTTTTTACACTTGCCAAATCCCTCACATCACCGATATAAAACTTTAGCTTGTCATTTTTATAGTGTTTTCTCATGTCATCCTGCTTTTTCTCGTCACGTGAGAAGATACGAATTTCTTTTATATCAGTATTTAAGAATCTCTCCATTACAGCATTTCCAAAAGAACCTGTTCCACCTGTAATCAGTAATGTTTTATCTTTAAACATAAAATCATCTCCTATTAACTAGCTGTAGTTACTTTTTTACTAACTCAGCCAAATCATGACGCAAACCCTCTCTAATTATCTCAATGCGATGATATTTTTCACCGCATGTCCGGGCTTTTTGACCGTAAAATTCAATTAAATTTTGGTTCTCAATAAGCTCTCTCAACTTATCTTCCAAATCCGCCAAATCATCTACTACCATTGCCGCATCATTTTTTTTTAGATAATCAATGGAAGCGGCATCTCCCCAACCGACAGCTAAAATACAACGTCCTCTTTCAAAGTAGTCCACAATTTTTGTTGAAAAAGATAATCGTGTTAACAACTTTTCTTTTAGTTTCAAAGACTCTACATGAACTAAAATATCAGCTTCACCTTGAACTTTTTTAACTTTATCGGCTGGAATCCCACCCATAAATTTAAGACTTCTACTACTATCAAATGTTTTTTTGACTTTTAAATCTAATTTATTTTGGGAATATATATATAAATGAGCGACATTCGCTTTATTGTTTATCCTATCTAATATATATCCAATTTTAGCCAATGTTTCCCATCGTCCTGCAGTAATATTTCCTGTAAATACTAGTTTTAAAGGTGAATTTTTACTCTTGTTTTTTGGGAACGATGAATTAAATTGTCCTCCCTTATTTAATACTTTACATTCCCTATTTAGATATTTATCATATTCCTCTTTTTGTTTAGGTATAATAGTATAAACTAAATCACTTAATCTTACCGTTTTTTCAACACTTCTTCTTGATATCAATTTATTCAGCCAGAAAAATGGTGACAAGGAAAATCGTCTTTTGGAGTATATATCATCAACAAAATAAATTGCAGTTTTCTTTTTGGTTTTATTAATAACATACCTTTGTATATCGTTCATATATGTTTGTGAGCATGCTAATAAAAATACCACATCTGGGTTAAAATCATCTATAAAATCATCTAATTCTTCAGTTTTCCAATTTGTTATTTTCCATAATAGATTTCTTGCATCCAAAAATATATTCAATCTAAAATTCCTAAAGAAAGAATAAATTCTTTTTCCTGTTTCTTGATCCTCTTTAACATCACTAGATATGTTGCCTTCTAAATGACTATTAGATAATTCAACACCTGTTTTTATATTTTTATTAAATATGTTTTTTATCAGTCTATTTTCTGCAATCTGAAAGTATTTATTACAGATAGAATTTTCAGGAAGATCTGCTCTTGTATAAAGCATAGCTATCTTTTCTTGAGGCCAGTCACCAAATAAATTTGTATAAGTATTACCTATATTATTAGAATTAGACCAAGTTGCGTCTGAAATTAAAAGCACTTTCGGGAAATCCTTATTATTGTCCATTTATACTCCGCCTTCAATAAATCATTTATAACCGCCTAAAGTACTACTAGCTCTATTAATAACTAATGACCCTTTGGATTATCATTAGCTATTTGATAAGCGTCAAGCAAATAAACAAGCGAACTATCAATATTAAACTCTTCTACAAGTTCAATATTTTCCTGCCCCATTTTATTTCTTAGCGATTCATTATTTTTCAGTTTTTCAATTGCTTTTGCGAATCCATTAACGTCCAAGGGGCTGCAGCAATAACCTGTTTTACTATCAATTGAATAATCAACAATTCCGTGCACGTTCGAAGTTATAATTGGTAAACCAGATGCCATAGCCTCTAGCGCTGCCATGCCAAGACCTTCACGCCTAGACGGAAAAACAAAAACATCTGCTGCTTTACAAATATCAGCTATATCTTTTCGATATCCCAACAGTTTAACTTGTTTATCTACCCCTAACTTTTTTGATAAATTTCTAAGGTAGCTATCCAATGCACCTTGCCCACATATTATATAAATAATATTAGGATTGTTTAATTTCGCTACAGCCTTAATTACAGTTTCATGATTTTTATTCTTATTTAGTTCTCCTACTGAAAGTAATACAAAGGAGTTTTCCTCAATATCTAATTCCCTACGTTTTACCAATTTATTAACAATCACTTGACTAATTTTTTTTGTATCAAGTCCGACACCGGGAATATATTTAGTACTTTTTGCTTTAAATACCCTCTTCGCCCTATTATAGTCCTCTTTATTAATAGTTATTAGCACATCAGTATATCTTGATAACCAATATTCAATTGGATAATATAACAACCAATTTTTAATTGGCCCGCCTCGAAAAAAGTGAAAACCGTGAGCAGTATACATTACCCGAACATTCTTCATATTTCTACAAGCGAGCCTTACACATATTGAAGCAACAGGTGTATGAGTATGAACAATTTCATACCCTTTTTCCTGTATAAGTTTTTTTAATTTTTTATAAGCTACATAATTATGTTTTGATATAGGTGAACGTTGAAATTTTATATCAAAAACTTCACAACCACTATCAGTAAGACTAGGACTTATATCTCTATCAATATTACAAGCTACATCCACATGATGGCCTTGTTCTATTAAAAGCTTAATGTGTGGTATCATAAATGCATTAATTGTATTCGACAATGTGGATACATATAATATTTTCATTTATTATAGCCTTCCTTAATAAGTATTAAATGTTAAGAACGTTTAATCTTCAACTCGTTAAATTTCATCATATATATTCCCTCATCATATTGCCCAATTACTTCTCTATTCATTTTACTATCCACATTGTTAATAACCATACCTGGTATATTTATACCACTCTCATATGCATGAGGATAGCCTCCACCAAAACGAGGATTTACTTCAGAGATATAATATTCACCATTAACCTTAAAAATATCAATATCAATAATCCCTTTAAACCCTATATCTTTCACAAATTTCATGATTAATTCAAATAGTCGTTCATCCTTAATTGAAACCGATTTGTCAGTTTCACCAGCCCTCATCTTTATTTTCTCTTTTATAAATATCGCAACTGGTTCACTAGAAATCATATCAATATAAACATCCACGCCGTATTCAGTTCCATCCATAAACTCTTGTATCATGAGGTTATCGTATCGACTGAATAACAACTCAATTTCTTCTTTTGAAGCTACTTTGCTTATATTAATACTTGCACTACCTCTCACAGGCTTAACAAAGACTGGATAACTTATTACTCCAGCTTCTATGTCACTGTAAAAAATCTCTTTATCTATATAACTCTTAACAGTATTAAACCCATTCTGAACTAAAAACTCAAACATCTTATATTTATCAAAACATAGTTCCACAACACTTAAATCTGATACAATAGGCGTCGTACCAATATCCAGAAAGGCCTGTTTATGTTCTGCAAGAAGACATAGTTCAGGATCGATTAATGACAAGACTGCTTTAATCTTATTCTCTTTACAAATAGAGAGAATCGCATCAAGGTATCCTTCATCATCCATTCGAGGGACGATAAAGTGCTTATCAGCCTCATATAGGGCTGGAGCCAAATCACAACAGTCTGTTGCCATTACAAGACCTCTACCATCTAACTCTTTCTTAAAATACTGCACAATTTTATTTCTAGTACCACAGCTTAATATTAGTATGTTTAAATCATCGCTCATTGTTAAGATCCTCCAATTTATCAAAAAACAATGGTGTCCCACCAGTATGAATAAATAGTATCTTCTTATCCTTAATATGATTCTTTTTAATATACTCTTTCATGCCCCAAAAAGCTTTTCCAGTATAAGTTGTATCCATTGGGATACCATCCTTAATTAAAACATCCTTAATAGTTTGTAATATTTTGTCGTTATAGGAACCATATCCATCAAGTACATAGTCGTCTATAAATTCTATTGCTTCAGATACAATTGGTTCTTTATACTGACTCAACAAATAACTATTGACACTTTCAAGAACTACTTGACTACCAAAAGGATTTTTTCGTGCATTGCTAATTCCAATAATTTCTCTCTCATCACCATGTAGTATTTTCCCACATACAAGTCCAGCTTGTGTGGTTCCTGTTCCAGTTGTATGAAAAATATAATCAAAATGCATACCTACAGACTTTTCATAATCTACAATTTCTTCATATGCATTAATATAAGATTGTGTCCCAATATCACCATGGCCTCCCCCTTGGATAAAATAGGGATTGTAACCTTTTGCTCTTAATTCTTCCATCTTGCTTTCAATCGTAAGACTTACTTGGGTTACAGGACATTTCGTAACGAAAGCACCAAACAACTTAATCATTTCACTATTAGATGTTGGGTAACTTGATTCAGTTGGTGAAATAATATAACATGGGATACCCTTTGCAGCTGCAATATTAGCTATAACTCTACAATGATTCGAGCTACTGCTTCCATACGTAACGACACAATCTGATTTTTCTGAGATTAAGTCTTCGAAAAATAGAATTGCTTTTCTTGCCTTATTTCCTCCAAATGAAATGGGGAGAAGGTCATCACGCTTAATATAAAATTCGTTGTTATTTAGATTTTCACTTAAACTTTGAATTGGTGTTGCATTATAGTTAACTAAATCCAATTTTTACTCCACCTACATTATGAATATAGTTTTCCACATCTAAGTTATATACATATCTATCTATATATTTTCCGTCATAAAATAGATCATTTTTTAGTAATCCCTCTTTTACAAAGCCACTTTTTTCAAAGAGTTTTTGAGCGCGAATATTATCTACTTCCGTATAAAGATATATCTTATTGAGGCCAATTTCCTTATAAGACTTTTTAATTAAAAGGTCCGTTGCAACTTTAGCTATGCCTTTTCCTTTAAATTTGTCTTCACCAAGACAAATGTAATATTCAGCTTCTTTATTCTTCAAATCAATATTTAGTAACCCAATTAATCCAGCGGGTTCTCCAGTATGTGTAATGGTATAATCGACCCTATCATCTCTACCTTCAAGAGATTTGAACCATTGAAGAGTTTTATCTTCCCTTAGAGGTAAATCATAATGCAGGTACTTATTATTTTTATCATCATTTATCCATTTTACCTTATATGGTATATCCTCTTCTTGAAATTTCCGAATGGCGATTTCCATATTATAACCCCTCACAATTTAATTAATGTTAGATGATTTCTCTGTCCCTATTACATTGTTATGAGTATATATACTTTCACGTTTGAATAGCTTTTGAAGTGTCTTAAAAAGAATCTTAATGTCTAACCAAATATTAAATGTTTCAATATATTTAACATCAATCGGAATTCGTTCATCCCATGATACAGAATTCCTCACAGTGACCTGTGTTAAACCAGTCATACCTGGCTTCATTTCGAAACGTTTTCGTTGAAAATCACTATAATCTTCATATTTATATGGATGATGGGGTACGGGAGGTCTCGGGCCAACTAAGCTCATATCACCAGTAACAACATTCCAAAGTTGAGGAAGTTCATCCAAGCTTGTGGCACGAAGTACTTTTCCGATTTTTGTAATTCGGTTATCACTTTCAGTTTTTACAAACAAACCTGAGCCAATTTTTTCAGCATTAACAACCATTGTTCTAAATTTTAAAATTTTAAAAACCTTACCATTCTTCCCAAGGCGTTCTTGTTTAAAAAACACTGGACCTTTTGAGGTCAACTTAATAGATAGAGCTATAATAATTAGAATCGGAGAAATAATAATAATACCTATTAAACTACCAAGAAAATCCATCATACGTTTAATAAATAAGTTAAAAACTCTCATTGTTTATCTCCACAACCCCTTAATAATCTCTACAACTCTATTCAACTCTTCATCCGTCATCTTCGTATCAGACGGCAAACATACACCATTCTCAAACAATTTCTCCGATACATCCGTACCAACAAAGTCATATTTTTCAAAGAATGGCTGCAAATGCATCGGTTTCCAAACCGGTCTTGATTCGATATTCTCAGCTTCCAAAGCTTCCATTATATCAATCGGCCTCACCTTACCAGTCAACGTTAATGAGCTTAACCAATAATTTGGTTCATCCCATTCGTTGCTAGGCATAAACTCAACACCTTCAAGCCCACCAAGTTCTCTTTTATAAAACTCAAAAATGTAGTTCTTCTTGGCAACTCTTTGATCTAACACTTTAAGCTGTCCTCTACCAATCCCTGCAACAACATTACTCATCCGATAATTAAATCCTAGTTCACTATGTTGATAATGTTTTGCCTGATCTCTTGACTGGGTTGCCCAGAATCTAGCCTTTGCAATCCGTTCTTCATTGTTAGAAACAAGCATCCCCCCACCGGAGGTTGTGATAATCTTGTTTCCATTAAAAGAGAAGATACCATAATCACCAAAAGTCCCTGTATGCTTACCTTTATAGTAAGTACCCAAAGACTCCGCAGCATCTTCTATAACTGCTACATTATGATCCTTACAAATCTCCATAATCTTATCCATATCAGCGGATAAACCATATAAATGAACCACAATAACTGCCTTTACTTCTGGGTACTTCTCAAATGCTTCTTCTAAAGCTTTCGGACTCATGTTCCAAGTTTCATAATCACTATCTATAAAAACAGGAACTGCATTTTGATAGATGATTGGATTTGCTGTAGCAGAAAAAGTAAGTGTCGGACAGAATACAATATCCCCTTCACCTACTCCAGCAGCTTTTAAAGCTAAGTGAATAGCCGCTGTTCCTGAAGACAGTGCAGCAGCGGCTTTAGAACCAACCTTTTCAGCTAGTTCCTTTTCAAATCCATTTACGTTTTCACCAAGTGGAGCAATCCAGTTTGTATCAAAAGCTTCCTTAACATAATGCATTTCATAACCTTCATCACTCATATGCGGTGAAGAGAGAAATATTCTTTCTTTCCCTTTTTTAGAATCCATCTTCTAGACTTCCTTCCTCAGTTAAGTTTGATTTTAGTAGATTAGGACTCAATTAGAACTTTCTTTCTAACCAACTACTAAACTACTAACAATCTGCTACCTCATCGTAGAATTAGTATTAAAGTTAGGGCATCTAACCCCACCTCACACCACACTATCGACAACAAGAGTCTAAGGTCTTTCAACCCACAGCATAGCCGAGTGCCTCCATTGATAAATGGTAAAAAGACATCACCTGAATTTCCAATTAGAAGTCGAAGAATGTCTATAACTTATAAATACAAGAAGTATCCTTGCATCATAAAACGACATCCCTCGACACTGGCCTTACCATCTAAACACAAAATCAAATTAAACTTTCAGCTTAAATTCTTCTAATTTTCCTTCCAAGTACTTATACAACTCTTGACGTACCTCTTCATTCTGCAACCCGAACTCAATATTAGTCGTCAAGAACCCAAGCTTCTCTCCAACATCATATCGCTTACCTTCAAAATCATAAGCATAAACACGTTGAACCTCATTCAACATTTGAATCGCATCCGTCAACTGAATTTCCCCACCAGCACCAATCTGCTGTCTATCAAGGAAACCAAAAATTTCAGGAGTAAACACATAACGCCCCATAATAGCTAAATTAGAAGGTGCAGTACCAGGCGCTGGCTTCTCAACAAAATTACTAACTTGATAACGACGTCCTTCGATAGTACTAGGATCTACAATACCATAACGATGTGTTTCATTATCAGGAACCTGTTGCACCCCAACTACAGAAGACTGAGTTTCTTCAAATTGCTGAATCAACTGTCTTAATCCAGGAATCTCAGCCTGCACAATATCATCACCAAGTAAAACGGCAAAAGGATCATTACCAATGAACTTACGTGCACACCAAACAGCATGACCTAAACCTTTAGGTTCTTTTTGACGAATATAATGAATATCTACATTTGTAGTCTCTTTAACCTTATCTAATAATGCAAATTTTTCTTTATTCAAAAGATTCTCTTCCAACTCGAAGTTATGATCAAAATGATCCTCAATTGCACGTTTACCTTTACCAGTTACAATAATAATGTCCTCAATTCCAGATGCAATGGCTTCTTCTACAATATACTGAATAGTAGGTTTATCCACAATCGGAAGCATCTCTTTCGGCATCGCTTTTGTCGCAGGTAAAAATCTAGTTCCTAGTCCTGCTGCAGGTATAATTGCTTTTTTTACTGTTCTCATCATTTGTTCCCCCATTATTATTGTTATTCAGAAGCAACTAAACGCTGCTCCTCAAACACAATCCCCATCAATGCATCCTTCAACTCTACCCTATTATAGGTGTTAAAATTATCTATCAAGTTCTGTACAGCTTGCGTATTAACATCTACTGTCCTACCAATATATATCTTTTCATACACAGCCTCTGGAAGAATCTCCTTCTCATTAAGAAGCTCCTCATACATCTTCTCCCCAGGTCTTATTCCTGAGAACTCAATCGGAATTTCTTCCTCCGTATAGCCAGATAATCTAATGAGGTTTCTTGCCAAGTCTACTATTTTGACAGGCTCACCCATATCCAACACAAAGATTTCCCCACCGCGAGCAAGCGTACCAGCCTGAATCACCAGTCGGGAAGCTTCTGGAATCGTCATAAAGTAACGTGTCATTTCCGGATGTGTAACGGTAACTGGTCCACCCTTTTCAATCTGCTTCTTAAATAGTGGAATAACACTGCCACGACTACCAAGAACATTACCGAAACGTACTGCAACGAATTTCGTCTTACTATGTTGGGCCATTGACTGTACAATCATTTCAGCAACTCGCTTCGTTGCCCCCATTACATTCGTCGGATTGACTGCTTTATCGGTTGAAACTAAGACAAACGTATTCACATCATATGCATTTGCTGCTTCTGATACATTACGAGTTCCAATCACATTGTTCTTCACTGCCTCATGCGGGTTGTACTCCATCAATGGTACATGCTTATGGGCTGCGGCATGATATACGACATAAGGTCGATGCTCTTCCATAATATCAAACATACGTTGTCTATCCTGCACATCACCGATGATTGGTACGATTTCGATATTAGATTGGCCATATATTTCACGTAATTCCATATCAATTTTATAAATGCTGTATTCTCCATGACCAACCAACAATATCTTACCTGGTGTGAATTTCATCAACTGACGGCAAATCTCAGAACCAATCGAACCACCCGCACCAGTAACCATTACCGTATTTCCCGTAACATATTCTGAAATCTTATTAATATCAAGCTCGACCGGTTTACGACCTAGTACATCTTCAACCTCTACATTACGAAGGGTATTAACTGTAATTTTTCCACTCATTAAATCTTCAATTTTCGGCAACATTTTAACCTTTGCCTTCGTCTGATTACATAATGTTACTATTCGCTGAAGCTCACCATTCTTCAATGATGGAATGGCGATAACAATATGCTCAATATGATGATTTTCTACTATCGACTCAATATCCTTTATCTTTCCAAGTACAGGAACACCATACACTTCCATGCGTTGCTTATGTATATCATCGTCTACAAATGCTACTGGCAATAGTTCGCTCTGAGCATTATTATAATGGAACTGACGAGCAATCATAGACCCTGCCGCACCAGCACCAACAATGAGTGTCCGTTTCTTACCAGCATCATTCGAAATGTAACGATCTCGAACGATACGCCAGATGAAACGAGAACCACCAATTAATACAATATGTAATAACCATGTTACGATTAATGCTTTACGAAATATCGTGAAGTCATTAACTAAAAATTGGATAAACCCAGCACACACCACAGAGAATGTCACTGCCTTGACTATGGCAACTAATTCACCGACACTCGCATATGCCCATACCTTATTATACAACTTATACATAAAGGCGAATAGATGATGGAATAGTAATAATGATATCGAAGTATAAATTAAAACGGAATACTCTCCATCTGGTGCGTTAGGATAAGCAATCCACGCCGCAACGAAAACCGCAAATGTTACAATCACTGAATCTAACAAGATAAGTGCTACTAACCTCTGCCGATAGCTCAATGTTTCATCACTCTTTCTTTCTCAATCTTTGCTTATTATATTTCTCTAGCTCCTTAATGGCTGCTGAGCGTTCATTTGTGCCTAGCTTTGCATAAATATGACTAATATGTACCTTCACACTACCTTCAGAAATACCAAGTAAGGTTGCAATCTCTTTATTCGAATGGCCATGTTGCATTAGTGAAGCTACCTTAGCTTGCTTAAGCGTCAAATCAAACTCTAACTGTGCACGCATTGAAAACTGATCATATTCAACTCGCTTCATCCGAATGAAATGGTCAATAAAGTCACCGACCATATTTTGTGGCATATAGAAATGATTATTTAGAATCCTTTCCAAAAGTGTTACCAGATTCTCATAGAGTAGCTTCTGCTTAGAAAGAATGCTACAGACACCAGCATCAATTAACCGAAGAACAGGTAACTCCTCATACTTGTTCGTGATTAGAATGACCTTTTCTTCTTTTAGAACATGTACTATATTCGTCACATCGTGTTCTGTGAAATCCTCATCATCCAATAACACGACATCCGCTGGTAACCTCGTCACTATCGACACATGGTCGTATTTAATTAATTGTTCCTTAAGCAAAAGAAAAAACTTGCTTTCTTGAAGCAAACAAATTTTCATCCTAAAACGCCCTTTTTCTTTCTTGTTATATTGGACCTAGTTTTCTTAACCAAATCATACTATAAATATAGTCACTTTTAATAGTGACTATATTTATAAAAGTCATGATTTTGTAGGAATTAGTCGTAATTTGTTACTTCAGCAAGTTTGTTAAAAATTGAATTACTTTCTCACGCTTTTTAATGCCCAGTTTCATATAAATATAACTAATATAATTCTTTACGGTTCCTTCAGTAATATGTAATTGGAGTGCAATTTGCTGATTATTTAGCCCCTCAATCATAAGTCTAGCAATCTCCAACTCTCTTCTCGTTAAATAAATCCCCTTATGTTCTAACCGTTTTGCCAATAGCTGGTTCTTATTCAAAGTCAATTTCCTCACACTGTTCACTATCACTTTAGCAATTTCACCGGAGATGACGTATTGACCTCTCGCAGCATCACGAATGGCTTGGCACAACATGTCCGGATAGAGTTGTTTAACAAGAAAACCATCCGCCCCATTGGCAATCCCTTGGAAAATCATGTCCGAATCCTGCTTGTCTGTTAAATAGATAACTCTAGTATCTGGGTTTACCTCTCTGATTATGGAACGAGTCTTAATTGCTTTTAAATCTGGTAATTCTACATCCATTACTACCACATCCGGTTGAAGCTCCTCCACTATCTGAATAGTTTCCTCTCCTGTTCCGGCAGCTCCGATTACTTCTATATCCGGCTCTTTATCGATTAGTGTTCGTATCCCCTCCCGAATTATCCGCCAAGGATCTACTACTAATACTGTAATCAAAAAATCCATCCCCTCTTGCTAAAATCATCCTAAACGATTCACATAATATTCAGTCTAAAATAGACCGAATACTTTTCTCTTTTTCTGAATCCGTTCGGGTTCAATGCGATTCACATAATGTCCGTCAACAACTAGCTGTGCATTCTCCATGAACATATAATATGCTTCATTACCATGCTCATTCTTCAAAATGCGATACGCTTCCTTCATAATAAATCCTCTTGAGGTTGTGTTATGCGCATCTGACGCTATAAAGTGAGCTAGATTATGATCAATTAATTGATGGGATAATTTTTGCACCGCCTTCCCGAATTTACCGGCTAGACTTGCCGCGGTAACCTGGGTCAGGGCACCTTTTTCAACAAAATTGTAAAGGGTAGAGGGATGTTCAGCTATATGACGGTTACGCTCTGGATGTACAATAATTGGCTTATATCCCGCAACCTGAATATCAAATAGCATTTTCTCTGCATAGCGAGGCACATCTCCAGATGGAAACTCAACAAATACATACTGCGTATGATTAAGTGTTGCAATAATCCCAGTTTCTAATTCCTGCAACATGTCTCCATGGATACGTGTTTCTTGTCCTGTAAGTACGGTTAGAGGAATATTTTCTTCCTGTAATGTTCCATTTAATATTTCCACATATTTTTCAATATCTTCTCTTACATTGGTAAATTGACCATTCTGATGATGTGGTGTTGCAATAATCGTGTGAATTCCTTGTTTCACTGCTTCCTGTGCCATCGCTAGGCTGTCGGTAATTGTTTGTGCGCCATCATCAATTCCAGGCAAAATATGACTATGAATGTCGATCATTGTAATCTCACTTCCTACTTTTCTATAGTATAACAATTCTAACAGATAGTTTCATAGTTTTACAGAAACTTTACATAACTATCTATAAATTATTTACACACACATGCACAACTCTTCTTATCGGTAGATAAAATCTCAATAATGGGATGTGGTATTGAAAATATGTAGGAAATATTACGTTATTTTCTAAAAAGCTTCCATTTACTAGTATTCATTCGCATCGGTTCATATTTCTCAATAGTTTGACCTTGGATTAGTGAATCATTATGTTGTATCAACCGATAGGCAACTCCCCTATCCATTCTCGTTAGTCGATCTATTGCTTCTTTAAAATGTTTACCATATGCTTTACTTACATGCGCATTAGAACCTATAAAATGTAATAGATTCGCCTTGAACAGTTGTTCCGTAAGCTTCTGCACCTTTTTTCCTCCTGCGCCAATTATACTGCCTGCTGCGAAAGATGCCAATGCACCATTTTTTATCATTCTATACAATAAATTCGGATTTTCCTGGATTAAGGGATGCAGCTCCGGATTACTAATAACCGGTACAAATCCAGCGAGCTGAATATCATAAATAATACTCTCCATATCCAAAGGAATTTCATCCTCTGGTAGCTCAACATTTACATACTGTGTATCGGCTAGGGTTTGAATTTTTCCAGCTTTCAAATCATGTACAATGCCATTATATAATTGCACTTCTTGGCCCGGTAAAATTTTGACTGGTATTTTTTCTTCCCGAAGTTTCTCATTAATATATTTTACGGCTATTTGAATATCTCCTGCTGCATTTATAAAGGTGTCATTCTGATGATACGGGGTTGCTATTATCCTGTTAACTCCGTATTTTGCTGCTTGTTTTGCCATTTGAATTGTCTCCGCTAATGTGTTCGGACCATGATCGAAACCAGGCAAAATATGACAATGTATATCTATCATAACGTAAAACCTCACTTTTTCCAGAGCAGAGAAGCTCTTGTCTTTTTAGCCCTTTGTATACACCATTATGTAAGTATAATTAACTAGTTATATTTTACTACATCGAACATTATAGCAGATACGATTCAATTTGTAATTCATTTCTATTATCGATTTTCTGTTAATACAGCAACGATCAAAAAAAGCCTATCCCATCTACACATTTAGTAGAAAGGATAGACTTTTCTAATTAACTACCATAATAATAGTAATTCGCTTCTTTTTTATCGCGATCATTTAGCACCGCACCAAGGAACTTCGCTTTTCCTTGCTTTAGTACCTCAATTGATTTCTGTGCAGCTTCATATTCTGTTTTCTTACTACGAATTACGATTAATGAAGCATCACATTTGTTCGAGAGAATTTGCGCATCAGCAACCGCTAGTACAGGGGGAGTGTCGAATAATACGATGTCATATATTTCTTTTGCCTCTTCCATAAACTTCTCCATACGCCTTGAGCCAAGTAGTTCTGATGGATTAGGCGGAATCGGGCCGCAGCCAATTACATCTAAACCATCTACATCTGTACTCACAATAGCATCATTAATGTCCAAATCACCAACAAGAATATTACTTAATCCTTTTAAGTTATCAAAACGGAACGTATAATGAACAGTTGGCTTTCTTAAATCAGCATCAACTAATAGCACCTTCAATCCTTGCTGAGCATAGACTACCGCTAAATTAGCAATCGTTGATGATTTCCCTTCCTCAGGACCAGAGGAGGACACAAGCAGTGTACGCACTTCATCATCAACTGAAGCAAATTGAAGGTTCGTACGTAACGTACGGAACTGTTCCGCTATCGGTGACTTAGGATTTAACTTCGTAATTAGATGTCTCATCTTAGATACTGCTTGTCTTTTTTTACGTGCCATCCTTAAGCCCCCCTATTCTTTCGATTTTGAGAAAAATTTGCTACTGAATTCTGAATATCCGATTCATCTATATGGCTAATAACACCAATTACAGGTACATTTAAACGCTTTTCAATATCACTTTCTGTCTTCACCGTATTATCCAGATATTCTAATAAGAATGCCAATCCAATCCCAACCATTAATCCTAATACAAGTGCAATGGCAATGTTTAACTTCTTATTCGGACTTACTGGTGATGGATTACTAGCTGTAATTGCCGGTGATAGAATTTC
The DNA here is from genome assembly GCF_037975285.1 of Ornithinibacillus sp. FSL M8-0202. Classification (GTDB taxonomy): domain Bacteria; phylum Bacillota; class Bacilli; order Bacillales; family Amphibacillaceae; genus Ornithinibacillus; species Ornithinibacillus massiliensis. The sequence goes on along the minus strand of NZ_CP150248.1, from coordinate 2,564,320 downwards.
CACATTATCTACATTCATAAGTACCGGAATTTCACGCTGAAACACAGAAACCGTCGTATTAGCAATTTGCGTCGCCATTTCTGGATCGGTATCAGTTGCCGTTACAATTACAATCTGTGAAGAATTCGGACTAGTCACTGCTATTTTATTCTGTAATTCTGAAGCAGTAAGGGATAAATTTAATTCTTCTATTACTCCATCTAAGATACGAGGAGTTCTAATTATTTGACTATATGTATTAATCAGTTCCACATTTAATCGCACATCATTCACACTATACTGCACTGCTGGATCAGTTGGCTTTTGGTTAACAATAACCTCTGTGCTAGATTGATAGGTTGGTGTTAAAACAAAAAAACTAATAATAGCACTTACTAACACCGCAACTACCGTAATAGCAATGATAAGCTTTATCCTCTTCTTGATAACATCAAATATTTCCTTTAAGGAAATTGTCTCTTCCATGCTTCAACCTCCATAGTTTCTTCTTAGGGATAAAAGAAAGGCTCTTATACCTAATTATCAATTCCCCCATATACAAGCTTCTAGTTTGTCATGCTATTGATAACACCTGAAAGTAAAATGTTACATACAAACGACATTATATCACAGAAGATGACATTTTGAATGAAAAATCTAAAAAAATCTTCAGTTAACATAGGCATTTTTCCTATTGGGATGATTTATGGGATGGTTTTAGCTCTATTTGGTTGAGGAGATTTCGTTTAGTATAGTTACCAATATCGTATGAATCTGTTGAATTTGCTAATTATTAGTTCTACTTTAACGTTCATACTAAGGTTGATTGTTTACTATATCCACCTATAAATAAAGCTGCTAACGCTAAGTCAGCAGCTCATTATTATTTCGGTTCAAAATTCACTTCATTCAGCCCACTAATCTGAATTACTTGTCCTTCTTCTAAATTCACTGTTATCTGCGTGACACCTAGTTCACCAGAAGCATCGAGAATTTCATTTGTTGCGGGCAGATCCATAGCGTTATAGATTACAAAGTTCCCCATACCACTTGGGGCCGTGACATTATACCGACCAGGTTCAATATCCAGTCCCACTTGCCAAGTTCCTGTGGAGAGTGTGTTAGATAAGGACGTTTCTGCCGGGGTAAATGTTACATTATCAAGGCCAGAGATTTCGATCTCATGTCCAGCTTCCAAATTCGTCGTAATACTGGTTACGCCCATCTCGCCTGAATGATCAAGGATTTCATTTACAGTAGGTAAGCCATTCTCATCATATACAAACAAATTACCCGTACCATCACCGGTAATGACATAACGACCAACTGGAATATCTTCCCCTACCATAAACTTTCCAGCATGAAGCGTTGTCTCTTCTGCATTTGAATTGTCCCTAGTAGCTTGCTCCTTGTTAGAATTTTCCCCTTCTATTACATCATCATTCGTATTTGGGTTTTCTCCAACTTCGTCTGTTGTATCTGTTTGTTCATTCCCGTTTTCCCGGGATTCTAAGGGATCCTCTTCATTCCCTGTACCAAAAAGGACAAATAACAGGATGATGATAACAAGTAACCAAAACCACCACTTCTTGTAAAATGGTGCTTTCGTTTTTTCATCCGCCATAATCAATCCCTCCTTCGTGATTACTAGTATGTACTAGTATTAGGATCGCTATTACAAGGAGGGGATATGACACTATCCATTATGGATTTCGAATCGCTCCCATAAATAATATTGTTTCTGTTTCATCATCTACAATGGCTAGGAAAAAGGGCCGGTCAACCCTCATGTAGAATGGTCCATCCAAAGTAGCCGATTCTGTGACCACTCCAACAGAGGTAGAGGCAGCTGCCTCGGTACCTTCTTCATTCACTTCCAGGAATGTCTTTTGTTTCACTTCACTAATCCAAATAGGATCCTTCTCTTCAATCATCCGTGTGAAATCAGCGTTATAATCAAAGGCAGACTCCATCCCAAGTTCTTTTAATATATCATTCAAGACTAGTTCATATTCCAATTCAAATGAAGGTAGGTAAACTGTTCCTTCTTTTTCCTTGAAATCCCCTGTCCATTTCTTCCAATTATCATAAGTCAGCATTTCCAAAAATCCCTTTAAGTCCTTTTCTTCCTTTGGCAAGAATACTTTCATGCTCATTTCTTCATTTCCATATGGTAGCGATACAGCTTGAAAATCATCAGTAGCTAGGTATGCTAATTCTTCCTCAAGCATCATGAGCGGTATTTCTTTGGATGTTTCATCATCAAGATAAAAAGAGCTCACTTCTGTTCTTTTCTTATTAAATTCATACTTCCATTCACCTTTGAAATAAATCGCATTTAGAAGAATAGCCACCGTATCAGAATCGAGTGGTGATGTTATGACCTCATCAATCTTCTGATTGGTGGAACGCTTGATCCAATCATTCATTTCGTTTACTGTATCATCAGTAGAAATATCGAATTCCTCTATGTGTGCATTGAAATAATCCCGATTTAATTGAGCAAAATCCTCTTGGAAGGAAAATCGATTATTTAACCAGATGGAATTCGCTACATGTAGTTGAATATGGTCTGAATCTCGATGAAGAATGTCCATCCATGAAGCATTGGCCTTACTCAGCTCCAGTGAGTCCATTCCGTTACGATGTAAGACAGCATTCATTTCATCTAAGGTATTGCCATCTGCACCGTTTTGGACCATCGACAACGCTATGAATAAACTTATCGGCGAGAGGAATAGATTTCCATCTTGCTTTAATTCTTCAGAAGCTAGTAAGTCGAATCCTAATTGATTGTTATGTAAAACAACCTGCTGATAATCTTTACGACCAAACTCTACATCCTCGTTAATGATCGAACTATTCCTTTCTTGTCCACAGCCAATTAGTAATAATAATATTCCGCCATAGCAAATCCATAATATACAATGCTTTTTCACCAAGACCACCTCCGTAACGAATAAGACGATACAATTTAAGCAAATGTTTCCATTAGTTAAGACTGGGGACAAGATGGTTAACAAGCCTGTCCCCCTTCCTAACCTTACTTCATCTTCTCTGGCAGTGCATGAATTGACTCAATCAATAGGTTCAGCTTCCCTTCAATACGATGCAGTAAGTAAAACGTTACCGCTACCGGAAAGCCTAGATCTGTGATGAGTGATATCCAATTTTCCACCTTGCTCACCTCCATACAAGTAAAAAAGAGGCTACCTTGCGCTTAAGGTAACCTCCTTCATCGTTAGACTAATTCAATTTCTTCCACCGTGCGGTCAACGATACGTGCACTATGCTTCGCTACTAAATCCCCGCCACTTGACGTGAATGCGTTTTGGGCAATGATTTCATTCATCGCTTCTGAAACGCTAGCAGGATCAACTGGCTCGATTGGTTGCTCCAATGAATAGGTTACAATTTTACCGTCCGTATTTTCGAACTTTAACTCTAGTACCTTCACGTAAGCTCCTCCTTTCCCCTATATTCCAAGCCGCTTCGCAATAGTCCCTTAACCTTGACGAATATCAGAACTATCCTTACGCTCGATGTTAAACAATGGACGCTCCTGCAATCCAGCAAACGCATTTGCAATTGCATAAAGCTGATCTGGTGTTGCGTCTGTCTTCACATTGTTAAAGCTCTTCGCTTTATAAATAGGACTCCCATTAACTGGGTCATTCCCATCATGAAACACCAGACGCAGCTGAGAATTCATTAAATCTGCCACAGCCATGCTCAAGCACCTCCTTTCACTACTATAATCGTGAGAAAGGAGGAAAAAGGGGCAAAGAATTTCGGAAAGAATTTATGCGCTACGCTGTTCTATATCATGCAAATTTAATCTCACTTTCCTAAAGGAATTTTCGATTATATTTAAAAGCAGTAGGTTAAATTTTCTTGCCATAGGTAACCTAAAGTTTACGTCTGATTTACATGTCTTAAAGCTCTCCTGCTGAATCACCGAGCATATGATGAACCTTTTCCACTTCTTCATCCGGAATAAGGAGATAATAGACACCATCCATTTCCTCTATGCTCCCTTGAAGCATATAGCTCGATACCGCTTTATGACTATCAGTGTAGTTCTCAATGAAATCCTGCATCAGGTCAACATGCAAATTGGTTCTCACATTCTCTAACATAAAATCTAGTAAAACCTCTAGCTTATGTATCGTTAGCTCCTTAGTACTTGAATCGAATATTGCATCAAGTACTTGACGCTGTCTTATTATTTGAGTAAGGTCATCCATAGGGTTATCAGCGAGCTTCTGAACATATCGCATCGCCTGTGTACCACTCAAATGAAGCTCCCCACTAGCAAAGTGAACGCCATCCACTTCAAAGTCCAACTGATTATCTACCAGAATACCACCGAGGGAATCAACTAAATCCGCTATACCAGTTAGGTTCAATTGAACATAGTAATCTAGCTCCATATCGAGTAAATTCTCCACGGATTCCACTACCATTTCAACTCCTCCATTAGCAAACGCATGAGCTAATTTCCCCTCCGTATCCTTGCTCATCATATTTACCCATGTATCCTTGTGAATATTAATTAGGTTAATCGAATCTGTACTTGGATTTAAGGATAAAACAACGATTGAATCGACTTTCCCAACATCTCTAGCACGTTGCTCTACTCCTAGAAGAAGAAAGTTAAGTCTCTCCTTATTAGCAAGCTTTTCCTTTGAACGCTCGTCGTCAATAGTTGAAAGAGGGTGATACATACGATCATGAAAGGTTTCCATTACACTACTATAATAGTTATCTATATGAACTACTGTTATAATGACGCATAAGATGATCGCTCCTATACTAATGGTTAGCCAATGTCGTTTTGTTTTTTCATCCTTGTTGGAATTGGACATTCTCGCCTACCTCATTCGAATTTAGAATTTTCTTTATAATTTATTTTATTATACATTTTTTAAGAGGGTTTTGCCATTTATTATTGATAATAATTGGCAGACTTGCTAGTATCATAAATTACTTGTAGACGAATATACGAGGAATTAATCGTATGATAGATATTTACATTTTCTTATTGTTTATTACGTATTGGTGGAACTATGCTATTATGATACTAATAACTGGAGGTGCATGTAGGATGAGGAAGGTTATAACATATGGTACATTTGATTTACTTCATACTGGACATATTAATCTACTCAGACGAGCTAAGAATTTAGGTGATTATCTAATCGTAGCCGTATCTACAGACGAATTTAACCAGTTGAAAAATAAAAAAGCGTATCATAGCTTCGACAATAGAAAAGCAATCGTAGAAGCAATTCGCTATGTCGATGAAGTCATCCAAGAGGACACGTGGGAACAAAAGATTGATGACGTTATAAAACATAATATTGATGTATTTGTAATGGGTGACGACTGGAAGGGGAAGTTTGATTTCTTAAGGGAGTATTGTGAAGTAATCTATTTACCAAGAACCATCGGCATTTCCACCACAAAGATAATGCAAGATTTATGTAACGACAACAATCGATAAAAAAATACCTGTATGAAGAATAGAGGACATTGGATTTTGGGCCATATTTAACAAGCCAAAGATTTCAATTATACGCGTTTACGATTAAAGTGTCCTCTAATAGAAAGAAGCTCCCATTGAAAGTGCCAATGGAGCTTCTGTTATTAGTCCCTGCTAAACACATCTCTTGTATAAACTTTATCTTTCACATCTCTTAATTCTTCCGAAAAACGGTTAGCAACAATGACATCACTAATCTGTTTAAATTCTTCAAAGTCATGAACCACTCTTGAATTTAAAAATGTATTTTCCTTTAAGGTAGGTTCATAAATAACAATGGCCACACCATGGTCTTGAATTTGTTTCATCACATCCTGTATTGCCGATTCTCTATAATTATCCGAACCAGATTTCATTGTTAGCCTAAAAATTCCAACCGTTTTTGGTTTTCGTTCCAAAATCATACGAGAAATGTGGGTTTTTCTAGTGTCGTTTGCTTCAACAATAGCCTTAATAATAACATTCGGTACATCTTTATAATTAGCTAAGAGCTGTTTCGTATCTTTTGGTAGACAATAGCCACCATACCCAAAGGAAGGATTATTGTAGTGATCGCCAATTCGCGGATCTAATCCAACTCCCTCAATTATTTGACGAGTATTTAGCCCCTTTATTTCTGCATACGTATCTAGCTCATTAAAGAAAGAAACCCTCATAGCAAGATAGGTATTGGCGAAAAGTTTAATAGCTTCAGCCTCTGTTGAATTTGTAAAAAGAACCGGAATATCTTCCTTAATAGCTCCCTGTACTAGCAAATCAGCAAAAGTTTTTGCTCGATCTGATTGCTCCCCAACTATAATTCTAGAAGGATACAAATTATCGTACAGAGCCTTCCCTTCTCTTAAAAATTCTGGTGAGAAAATAATCTTATCTGTATTAAACTGCTTTCTAACTTTATCCGTAAATCCAACCGGAATAGTAGACTTTATTACCATTACAGCATTAGGATTTATCGACAACACTTTCTCTATTACATTCTCCACACTACTAGTGTCAAAATAGTTTTTATCAGGATGGTAGTTGGTTGGTGTAGAAATGATTACATAATCTGCATGTTGAAAAGCTAGGGTATCATCAGTTGTTGCGGTTAAGGATAATTGTCTTGAAGTTAAATATTCCGCAATCTCTTTGTCTTCTATCGGAGATTTTCTATTATTAATCATATCTACTTTATCTTTCACTATATCTAGTGCAATTACTTCATTATGCTGAGCTAATAAGATAGCGTTGGATAGTCCGACATATCCAATGCCAGCTACTGTTATATTCATTGTAGTCACTCCTTAAAATTCCTCTCCTAATTATACCATTATGTTATAGTGAGTAAGGATAATTTTATTCGTTTTCGTGGACATATACATAAGAAGACAACATCTCCATTAAGCAAATGTCCCAGTGTTTACTATATAGGGTAACCTATTACTTTTCCAATATTCTTTGTAATATCCATACACAACCTACATTGTGTGACAATTCACATACTAATCCCATTAAATAAGTTTCTAACCTAAATTGGTTACTATTAATAAGTTGTAGTTGAAATGATCTAAATATGCTAGAATAGTTTGTGTCTTTTGAAACATCTTTAGTTAAGTTTCGTCTAATGTAATGACAGTTTTTTCATGTACATGTAATAAATTTTTAATGTACGAGTGTCTTAATTCATAGTAAAATAAAGGATAGCTTTTAATCTACAAGTCTTTTAAGAAAAAGGGGAAAAATTAAAATGGTTAAACAGGATTCCGACCAGTCTCGGATGGTACAACGAAAGAAAAAAAGAAAGTTAAGGAAAAGAGTATTTATACTCTTAGTGCCACTACTGGTTATATTTGCTGGAGTTGGCTACGCTATATCTTTATATATAAAGGCAGACGCTGCTATTACCGACTCATATGAAGATGATGGAAGAGAGAAGTCCAAATTTAGGGATGTGGTTGTAGATCCTAATGTGGATAATGTATCGATTTTAATTATTGGTGTTGATGAAAGTGACCATCGTGCTAACGAAGGAAACTCAAGGTCCGACGCATTAATTCTAGCCACTTTGAATAAAAAAGATAAAAGTGTAAAATTATTAAGCATCCCTCGTGATTCTTATGTGTATATACCAGAGGTTGGTTATGAAGATAAAATTGCTCATGCCCATGCATTCGGTGGGGTAGAAGCATCCATTGAAACCGTAGAGAATTTATTAGAAATACCTGTCGACTATTATGTGAAGGTCAACTTCCATGCATTTGTTGAAGTTATTGATGCAATTGGTGGTATTACAGTCGAAGTACCTTATGAGTTTTGGGAATCAAATTCAGAAGACAAGAAAAATTCTATCCACCTATTACCAGGTGAGCAAGTATTAGACGGTGAAGAGGCACTAGCTTTAGCTCGTACTAGAAAGCTAGATAACGATATAGAACGTGGAAAACGCCAAATGGAAATCATCAAAGCAGTAGTTAAAGAATCCATGTCTGCTAGTTCCATTCTAAAACTAGGAGATGTAATTGATGCAGTAGGATCCAACATGACAACTAATATGACATTTGACGAAATGACAAGTTTAGTTTCTTATGCCTTAAATGGAGACGGCCTGGATATAGAATCGATGACCGTAGAAGGTTCAGATTATCAACCAGGATCGATTTACTACTGGCAGTTAGATCAAACATCACTATATGATGTAAAAACATTGCTTAAGAACCATTTGGAGTTGGAAAGTACCGATTTAGTCAAGAAATCTATTGATGTCGATACTCCTTAGCTATAATCCTAGTTAGTGTACTTTATTACTAACTAGGGTTTTTTATTACCCAATTAAAAGTAAGCATAAAATAAATAGGCTACACCTATTTATAATCTATACACTTTGTCAAGGACATTAAAAAAAGACTAGATGGCATCCAAAAGATGATTTCTGTATTGAACAGGGGTCATCTTTTTTTAATCCCATGGATAACGGTAAGTGTTATAGTCAATCATATACTATTTAAATTCCTTTTTAAGCGCTTCTAAGGTATCGCACTTTATAATGTTGTAATCTTCATCTTTAAACTGGCCACGGAATGATTCCTGAGGGGCATTTCCCATAGTTACCCCTTCGTTGATTATTGCGGATGAATTGAGCCACTTATGCGGAGTTTTGAGCCACCAATTGCGGAGATGAGAGCCATCTTCTGCGGAATATAGAGCCACTATAGAATAGCCTCTTGTATAATGAAGTAGCATGCAGACATGCATGACATTATTATACAGGAGGTTTTTTTATGGTTAATTGTCGTAAGATTCTGGAACTGTATTTCGAAGGAGTCAGCCAGAGAACCATTAGTTCTAGCACTGGACATTCAAGAAATACAGTCTCTGATGTCATTCGACGCGCTAAGAAATTAGGTGTAGAACGTTTGAACGACACCATGACCAATCCATGGCTAGAAGCGTTTCTCTTTCCAGAGAAACAGGCTATTGAGAAAGGTTATTTTCCAGTTGACTGGGAGAAAGTTCATAAGGAACTGCAGAAGAAGAATGTCACTTTGGCTTTATTACATCACGAGTATGCAGTAGAGGCGCGTGATGGTGGCAAGATTCCTTATGCCTATCGAACCTTTTGCGAAAACTACGGGAAGTATGCGAAGAAATATAAACTCACGATGCCTATACGCAGAAAACCAGGTGAAGTTATGGAAGTAGATTGGGCTGGCACAACGCTTGAGATTATGGATCGTTCAACAGGAGAAACCATTCCAGCGTATGTTTTTATTGGGACCCTGCCTTACAGTCAATACAGTTACGTAGAGGCATTTCTAGATATGAAATCACCTAGTTGGTTAACGGCTCACATCCATGCCTTGGAGTATTTTGGGGGAGTTCCGGAAACTTTGGTTCCGGACAACCTAAAAACAGGAGTTACCAAAGCGCTTAGGGGGGATCCTATCCTCAATGAAGCCTATCGTGAACTTGCAGATTATTATCGAACAGTCATCGTTCCTAGTCGTGTTCGAAGACCGAAAGATAAAGCCAGTGTTGAAGGAACAGTTGGTTATATTTCTCGACAGATTATCGCTCCTTTAAGAAACTATCAGTGTTTTCATATCGAAGATTTAAACCAGAAAATCTTTGACAAGTTAGAAGAAATTAATACGATTGATTTTCAAAAGCGACCAGGTTCACGAAAAAAAGTGTTTGAGGAAGAAGAGAAATCCTACCTTCAACAGCTTCCTCAAACAAGGTACAAGCTTACGGAATGGAAAACAGCAAAAGTTCAACTGAACTACCACATCCAAGTTGAAAGAATGTATTATTCCGTTCCCTATGATTATGTCCGAGAGTCTGTCGATATACGACTAACTACGGATTTAATTGAAGTTTACTTCAAAGAGGTGAGAATTGCATCCCATAAACGATTAAAAGGTGAGATTGGTCAGTATTCTACGAATACAGATCATATGCCTGATAATCATCGGTTATATCTGGAACATAATCCTGAAAATAATCGGAAGTGGGCTGAAACGATTGGATCATCTATGACGCAATTTGTCTCTTATATTTTGGAAATGAACGTGGAGAAAAAAGCATTAAATATCCTTAGTACATTAAGAAACTTATCTACTAAATACACAAAGATAGAAATGGAAAAAGCAACAGAAACATTACTTGAGATATCAACAAACCCCACGGTTTCTGTTTTAAAAGGCGTGCTAGAAAGAAATAAAAAACGAAAACTAAAACAAAAAGTAGCAACTAATAGCCATAATACCGACTCCAATGACTTTGGATTTGTACGTGGTGCTCAATACTTTGGGAGGGATAATAAATGATGAATCAAGAGACTTTACGTAAATTAATAGAAATGAAAATGGGTGCAATGGCAGAATTATACCAGCAACAGGGGAAGAATAAAGAATATAACAGTATGGATTTTGATGATCGTTTCAATCTACTGGTAGATTACGAGTATGATCGTAGAAAAACAAATAAACTAGAACGGTTAATTAAGCAGGCAACATTCAATGAACCAACAGCAGCTATCGAAGATATTGAATATCATCCAGATCGTAAGCTAGACAAAAATCTTATTCTAGAATTAGCAACAGGGAACTATATTCAAAACCATCATAACATCATTTTAATGGGTGCATCAGGCAATGGAAAAACGTGGATAGCCAATGCATTTGGTGTTCATGCTTGTCGCCAGTTTTATAAAGTAAAATATGTTAGATTACCAGAATTACTTGATGAATTAGCTGTAGCAAAATACGAAGCAGATGGTAGCTTCCGGAAGTTAATTCAAAAATACAGAACCGTAGATTTATTGATTCTTGATGAGTGGTTACTAACAGAGCCTTCAGAGGAAAATGTGCTTCATATATTGGAGATTATTGAGGCAAGGTTAAAGAGAGCATCTACTATTTTCTGTTCTCAATACTCTCCGGAAGGATGGCACGCAAAACTAGGACAGGCACAGATAGCTGATGCGATTCTTGACCGTATTGTTCACGATTCTTATCAGATTCTTTTGGATGGTGATGTTTCTATGAGAGAACGTCATGGACTGGTGGGATCTAAATGATTCCGATAGAGGTTGAACATCGTATAGCTACGTATTTTCTTCACAGGTATTTGCCTAGCGAGGTAATGATTAAAGTTGAAGAAAAACTATTACCTACTTGCATAAGGACTGCAGATGAGGATTTAGATTGCGATGAACTTGTGAAATGGGCAATTGAGATTATTGATAGCCTATTAGAGAATAACAAATTCAGATAAGATAACAGCCACTCAAGCGGACTTCCGTTAGAGTGGCTCTCTTGTCCGCACTTAATGGCTCAATCTTCCGCAAACACTGGCTCAAAAGTCCGCACAGCTGGCTCAATCTATCCGCAATACTCATTCGTTACATAGATTGAATTTATTGTATTTCTTTTCTAATGAATGGAGTCCGGACTGGTGTAGAGTGCTCCTTGACTAGAGTGTATAAATGCATCTTTAGCTAATTTTACTCTTTAATTTTTCTTGAGACTTCGAATGGTTTCTGTTGCCAGCTCTAAAGCTAGACTGCTAAATACGTCGTAAGCCGATATTTCATTGATAGATCTATCCTTAATCGTGCTTTCATCATTCTTCTATAAGGGTTTGCTTTTCTAATTGGACAGCTATTCTTTAACTTATAAGTTTTTTATCATTTCCTTTAAAAGTATAAACTTCTGGGATGCTGCTAATTCTATTCTTCTTTCGCATCCTCCCCACTATTATTTTGAGCTTTTGTAGTAGTTCATTCTCTGCTTTCAATAAGTGATTTTGTACTCAGGACGAACGTATTTCTCCTCTAATGAAAGTTCTTTTCCACTCGGTCTACCGGATTTTCCTTTTCTTATCTTTTTCTTTTAGCCCACCTACTCCCTCTTTTCTATACGCTGCGCCATCTTTTAGCTGCTCCCTCTACACGCTCCATGCCAATTATATCTATATCAAGACATATTCTATAAATATTTCCCGTAGTTATTTCCCACTTCCATATTCCGTAATAAAAATGCGTTTAAATCCATCGTTATAGGTAATCCCTTTACTACTAACTGATTTACCATATAGTTTAGGTGTTAGTATTTAAATTTCTTTCTCTGTAAATATCTTTTTACTCATTTTAGTTTCCCCATTCTGAGTAATTCCAGGCACTCAGAGTGCCACTAAGTAGCTCACTTTTAGTATAGCTGAACACCTAATTTGTCTATTTCCTCATTATACATAAAAGCACCCTATAAAGTGGACTTTTTAAAGTGTCTACTCTATAGGGTACATTTTATTCCAAGGACGGGATTTCCTTTTCGATAAGGGTGAGATGGAAAAGGTTCGACAAAGGCTATTAGAGCGTTTACCTAACGGTGAGAAGAAAAACTATGCCCCGACCTTTAAACTCCAACAATTACATGACTATAAACTTCAGATCTTACTTTTCTTATCTAGCATAGTATTAACCATTCCGTTTAACCTTTTCCGTCCCGATAATTTTTCGAATTCTATCAAGGATTGGTTGTTTACCACCTTTGGCAATACCAGCTATTTCAACGATGAGTTGAATGCCGATAATTAGTACGACTGTTGTAATTGCAGAGGTTAATAGTGCCCCGCTATTAAAAGTGATGGCTAAAATTCCGAAGAACACACTGAAGCCATATAGGATTATTACTGAAGTTTTATGGCTATATCCCATTTCCATTAAACGATAATGAATGTGCTCATGGTCGGCTGTAGCAATGCTTTCCCGTTTAATGATTCTACGTAAAATCGATAGAATCGTATCGAACACAGGTAATGCAATCACCATGATTGGGATTATAAAACTAAACAAGGCAACATTTTTAAATAATCCAAGCATGGATATAACTGCTATTGAATAACCTAGAAATAGTGCTCCAGTATCTCCCATAAAAATTTTTGCTGGGTGAAAATTATGATAGAGAAAACCTACACAACTTCCTATTAAAATAACACATAATGAAATGACGACTATACGGTAATCGATAATCGCTAATACGAGAATACTGGAAAGTGCAATTCCAGATACCCCTGCTGCAAGTCCATCCAATCCATCAATAAGATTTATGGCATTAGAAGCTGCAACAATCCAGAAAATAGTAATGATAATTCCTATTCCCTCTAGGTAAACCGTACCAAAGAACGGAATGGTCAGCTTTTCAATTACCACGCCAGATAATGCTACTACTAAAGCTGCAGATGTTTGACCAATTAGTTTATATAATGGTTTCAACCCGATTATATCATCGAGAATCCCAGTTAATAGCATAATGATTGCACCAACAATAATCGCTGTCATCTGTGAATTTTCTGGCTGTAAATAGAGAAATCCTACTGCTGTACCGATAAAAATTGCAAGACCACCCATACTTGCAGTGGTTCTTTCGTGCTTCTTTCGATTATTATCTGGCATATCTACACATTTTAATTTTATCGCTATTTTTTTTATAAAGGGTGTTACAGCCAATGTAGTTATAGCGGATAAGAAAAACGCTATAACTAAGTCTACTACTTGCATCGAAAACACCTACTTAGATAAAAGATTTACCACGAATCATTTACATGCTTCGTTTCGATTTATGAATGCATGATTGTAGTTCAAAACACTAAATATATCTTACCATAGTTCCCAAAAGGGTACATACTAATTAATCGAAATAGGTTGATAGACCTAGATTAGTAGTAGAGAAATAAAATAATGAGCTATTGTAATGGATAGATAGAGATATGAGTAAACTGAACAGCTAATCGAAAAACTTATACAATAACTGACCTAGTTAAAAGCTAACTCATAACGTAATCTTATACTAACAACACGGTACTTTACTACTATATACAGAAAAAGATTAGCGCCTATTGTTTGGGAAAAATAATTACTATTTTATACCGTTTTAATCCAATAAGATAAATGATTGTATGGTATCGTATATACTATAGGATTGGCATGTACGTTTACCAGATAAGTACCTTTTAGTATAGTTTAAGGGTACAAGGGTAATATCGCAAATTAGGTAGTCACCTTAATACCGTTAACTTCCTTTAAAGTTTTAATACACTAATTTCATGATTCTAAGTACTTGTGGGGGTAAGTTCCTTCTCAAAACATGAATGTATAGATGAAATAGTAATGGGGGTGCTAGAACAGCTGTTATCATTTACTATCCTGAAGAGTAACTACTGCTCGCTGCTTACACGATCATTAGGGAAATAAAATAAAAAAAGCAGAGTAGGCTTAATAACTACTCTGCTCAAATGATTCATCTTATTTATTTGTAGACTCTCTATATTTAGCTACTGTTTCCTCCGCGCTTCCATCAAACTTAATAGTGCCCTTCTCCATCCAAATTGCTCTAGTACATACCTTTTCAACAAAAGCCATACTGTGAGAGACTATGATTACGGCCTTAGCACCTTCAATCATTTCTTGAATTCTTGCACTTGCTTTCTCTTGAAAAGCAATATCTCCAGTTGATAATGCTTCATCTATTATAAATATATCTGGCTTTAAAACGGCAGCAATACTGAATCCTAGTCTAGCCTTCATTCCACTTGAATATTGCTTAACTGGTTTATCAATTGCATTTTTAATTCCAGAGAATTCTACAATTTCATCGTATTTTTCGAATACAACTTTTTTAGGAATTCCTAGTAACATAGCATTTAAAAATATATTATCTTTTCCAGACAAATGTTGGTTGAAGCCAGTACCATACCCAAGTAATGCAGATGTTCTACCTTCAACTTTTATTTTTCCCTCATCCGGTTTGTATATATTAGTAAGAACTTTACAAAGCGTACTTTTCCCTGCCCCGTTATGCCCAATAATACCTACAACTTCTCCCTCTTTTATTTCAAAGTTTAAATCTTTTAATGCCCAGAAGTTATCTTGGTTTTTTAATTTAAAGGAAACACCCACATTTTTAGCTTTAATTACTGCATTGTTTTTAACAATAGTCTCTGTTTTATCAATTTGTAGAATTCTTTTTTTCTTCGGTTTAACCTTTGGTAAACTTGCCCTATACTCAGCAACTATTGTTTCTGGATCACCATCACCGGCAACTTTCCCCTTTTGCAACCAAATCAATCTATTACAATGACGCTGTGCGTAAGCAAGACTATGTGTTACTAATATAACAGCCTTTGCCTTTATAACAAGTTCCTTCATTTTCATCGCGGCTTTTTTGCTAAACGCTGCATCTCCAGTGTTAAGTGCTTCATCAAGAATTAATATTTCTGGTTCTAAGTGTGAAGCAACACTAAATCCAAGTCGTGCTTTCATACCGCTAGAATAATATTTCATTGGTTGATCCATGAAGTCTCCCAAATCAGAGAACTCGTGTATGTCATCAATATATTGATTAATTAATTCCTTATCTATTCCCAACATCATTCCATTTAGATAGACGTTTTCTCTACCTGTTAATTCCTTATTAAATCCCATACCAAATGAAAATAATGCTGTTACTTTACCATCAACTTGCATAAGTCCAATATCTTCTTTGAGTATCCTTGAAATTACTTTACTAATGGTAGTCTTACCAGCACCGTTAGAGCCAATTATACCTATAATTTCACCGTTATAAGCCTTAAAGTCAATTCCCTCTAATGCCCAAAACACTTTCTCTTCTCTATTTTTTTCTTTTCTTGCTTTATTTGAGAATAATTGTAATGCCCTTGTTTTAATATCATCTTTATTTCCTGAAAAATACTTCACACCAACATTCTCAGCTGAAATAATTTCATTTTTCTTATCGTCCACAGTATCACTACCTTTTATTAGAACGCTTTTATAATCTTGTGTTCGTTTTTACTGTAATGAATTACCATATAAATAATAACAGCAACAGATAGTATTAGTATAACTCCTAATCCAATCCAATTTGGACTAGAATTATACATTAATATATCACGATATGATTCTACAATAATGGCTATTGGGTTATATTCAACAGCCCAACTATATTTGTCCGGCAATCTTCCACCAACCCAAATTATTGGTGAAGCGTAGAAAAAAATACGTATTACATATGTCAGAATGTTATCGATATCACGAACGAACACATTAATATAACCTAGGAAAAAGCCCAATGCTAACAAGAAAACCATAGTTATCATAATAATAACTGGTAAGAATATGATTTCCCATCCTGGAATAATACCATATAGAATAAGAAATACTGCAGCAACACCTAAGCCGAACAGAAAATTAAACAGTTGAGATAGTACAAATGCTATCGGAAATATTACTTTTGGTATATATACTTGATTTATGATTGAACTATACCTGAGTATGGACTTAGCTGAACTATTTATACTAGAACTAATCAGTCTCCAAACTACTAATCCTATAACTAGGAAGACAGGATAGTTTTCTTCACTTCTTTGTAGAATAATTACAACGAGAAAATAATATACTAATACGTTTAGTAAAGGGTCTAAAAGCCACCAAAAATAGCCTAGGTAACTGTTTCGGTGTTCTGCCTTTAATCCCGATTTAACCAAGTATATGAGAAGGTCCTTCCGTTTAAATACCTCACTTAAATATGATTTCATGTCTAAACACCGCCTGAAAGGTTACATTAATATACAGTTAAAAGTTAACACTCAAAGCATTATACCATATGGATAATAAATAATAAATAATAACCACGTTTACTATTCTAGGAAATAGAAAAGTAAAGTTCCGCCTTACCAACTATACCAAAGACGAAACTTTTATATTCATACGGATCTTACAATTCATCCGTTGATCCCCATTGAGGTTTTAAACCCATTGTTTTATATAAATTTCCCTCCATGAGGTCCCTTTCGTTACTGGTTATCAATTCATTATGGATTACAAATGATGAATTTGCTTCAATAATAGGCGCGCTATCAAGTGAATATTTTAGAACCTCTGGATTAATTATAATCACTCGATTAGCCTTCAATTCTTCATTAGGTACTAAAATATCTATTTCCTTTTCATCGATAAACTCAAAAATTTCTCCCGTAATATGGGAATCTGGACTACCTTCATAAAATGGCCAATGGAAGATGGCTACCTTACTATTACTTAGTTCTAATTTACTAAATAATTCTTCCAATTCATTGATGCTACTTCTTGTAGAATAGTCTGCTATAAATATAATATCGTATATTCTATCAATTGGTTTTATCACCTTATTAGGTATAGGACAAGGAAAATGACGGTTTATTTGTTTGGGATCCATATAAAGTTGTTCTGGTGTAGTTGCTTTTTTATGCCACCAAGTAAATGCCTCCCTATATGTTCTTCTTAACCCAAAACGAATGGTCTTTACATGAGTTGTACTAGTACCTGTTAATGACTTTTCATTCGCCAAAGCAATCGATAAAGGTACTTTTGGTTCGACTCGAATGACACTTTCTTTACCATAGACTTTTTCAATTCGCCAATGAAATTCTGTATCGCCAGCAACTCTTACACTATCCCATCCCCCAAGTTTATTAAATACTTCCCTATTAACCAATAAGGAAGAAGCATTCATCATAATAAACTTCCTGCTTAATAAAGAGCCTCCGTTTAAAGGTGTTACATCTTTTGTCGCCCTAACAAGAAAGGAGATAGAAGCAACTGATCCTGGGTTATTAAGTATTGCTTTCAACTGCAATTCTAACTTTTGTGAGTGGGACCAATCGTCCCCATCATGAATTGTAATGAAATCACCAGTTGCGTACTGCAATCCAGTATTCCTTGCAGAGTAGGCGCCCTCATTATTCTCTTTTCTTATTAATTTAATTCGTTCGTCTTTCTCAGCAAATTTTTCAACAACCTCTGCAGTATTATCGGGACTGCAATCATCCACAACAATAATCTCCAGATTCTGTAAAGTCTGATTTAATAAACTTTCTAAAGCGATATGAATTAAGTCTGCAGCATTATATGCCGGAATAATAACTGATATTTTGTATTTTTCTAGTACGCTTTCAACTTTGGTTCTTGGCGTCTTAATATTTTCAAGATCTAATTGAATTGTATCATCAATTTTTTCAATTAAATTGTAACCAAATTTATCATATATTAAATTATACCAATTCATTTTCTCAGTATCATTTTTTACCACGTGAGCCATACTTAAGCATAATTCTGTCATTAGTCCTCTAGCATCAATGACATCCCACACTAGTCGTTTAGCGAGATCTATTTCCCCTAACTTTTTCAAAACCTTTATTTCCATAATGGTTCTCTCTGGACTTGCAACATCCATAGGCTTGATTTCATTAATATACTCTAATTGTTCATAGGTCTTTTGATAATCTCCCTGATCATAGTACCAACGTGCTAGTATAGTCGCTGCCCTTATTTTATCATTTTCCGTGGTCTGGGATGATTCTCTCATATTAATTAGTTCTTTTAAGGCATATGTAGAAAAGCCACCCCAAAGTTTATTTTCCAACAAAACTGAATTAAATTTCCGTTTCTTATCTTTTGCTAATTCTTGTTTAGTTGGTTCATCCATAACTACACTTTCGTTCTTACCTTTTAATAAACCGCCTATTTTCCTAATAGGTAAACTTAACTTCCAAGAACGACTACTATTAATTTTTTTCAATTCATTTTTACTTCTATTTCTTAAATTCTGCTCTCTTTTAAATCGTTGTTTCACTTTTGCATACTGTTGTTCTAACTTCTTTTCTTCTTCTTCCAACACTAACCGATATTCTAGCCCTTTTTTCAATCTAATATCTAGTTCAAATTTCTTTTTCTTTAATAAGTCAATCTCCTCCATACTAGAATTAACTTCTTGCTGTGAGTTATCATCAAATTTAGTCACCTTACTACCTCCTAATGCCCAACCTCTATATTACCTTCCAATATTTTTCTTGAAGAATTTCCCTAATCCTCTTAATGGTGCCATCAGTTTCCACGAATTGCTATGTAAGATTTTATTATACTCTTTTAAGAAGTACTGTTGTTCTTGTGAAAGTTTATGAATCCTTGACTTGTAATACTCTGTCTCACTTTGGTACTTCCTAATTTGCTGTTCTAAATTGCGGTTACCTTCTTCCACTTTCTCTACATGATTTTCTAAATTTGATATTTCAAAATTTAATTTTAATAATTCATAATATATCTGTTGTTTCTTATTAATATTGTTAAATTCATCCTGAATTAAATCTTTAATGTTTTCCAATTCTATCACTTCCATTTACTAAGAATTATAACTAAGACCCACTTTCGTAATATTTAGTTGGTTTCACCCTTTCTCTTTAACAAAAATTAATTAATGAGGAGAATACTATGTAGAATTTCATTTAAATTAAATGAACAAAAAGACATAATTCGGCATAAAAATAAAACCTTTCTTTAGTATACCCTAAAGAAAGGTAAAAGGTTAGGTACTATCTTACAATTTAACTAACCCTTTATGAAACGATACCAATTCTTGAAAAATGTTCATCATAGAGGGCGGTTATTTTAACCATAATGTCAGCCCCTAATCTTTCTTCTTCAGGAAGACCTAGTGCCGATTCAAACAGTGGTCGACTATTTAGACCCACATAAGAATAAACTGAAGGATCCATTTCATTCAATACATTTGCCCCCCAAGTCCCCATTCGTTGTTCCCAATAGAATAAATCCCTTATATCTATATTAAAGAAGTTCTTATCATAATTTGCCTTTTGAATATAACTATTCGTTGACTCTAGTATAAACTTACTAAATTCTTCGCTAGGTTCTTTTACTTTTTTAGTTAGATACATTTGATAAAAGTCTTTTAACATATCCCCAGACAAGGGAGACTTATGCCTACTATAAAATCCTCGTAAGATTTCTCCACCCCAGCCCCGAATGAAAACATCGTTTTCTTCTACCACTTTAGCAATATGAACAGTTATTGCAGATGAACCCCTACTAAATCCGCCAGCCTTATTTGAAGCCTTTGCGACTCTTTTATACTCCTCTGTTTCTTCTCTCTTAGTAGCATCTAGATAAATATGCTCACTATTCAAGTATGTAACCATCTCATCTATTACTTCTTTTTCTCCTTCAGGAAGTCTGTTGGGATTCCAAGTTAAAAGTTTCATTTCACAACCCTTTCGCCTTAGTCCTGCAATCAAGGCCCTTGAATCTACTCCACCTGTAAGGCCAAGAATTAAATTATACTTTCGGATATATGAAGCAAATCTTTCAAAATAATCATCACATACAGTTAAAAATTCACCGATTGTTGTTGATTTAATTGGTTTTCTCGGCCAATATCTGATAGTCTTTCTCGTTTCGATATCATAATAATTATTAGGAATAAGTGATTTTATATTTACGTACATAGTTGAGTCACCAGGGAGATAGCCTGTACCCCTCATTCGGTATTCAGGTGACCTTTTGAAAGCACGGATATCCTCATCTAACTCATCCCCAAACATGGAGCCAAGTAACATAGAATGTGATGATATTCCAAATTTACCATCTTCTCGATAATATATAGTACGCGAACCGAAGGGATCATTCATTACCTTTATTCCATTTATATTAGAAAATAAGATTAACGCAAATCTGCCAGTAAGGTTATCAAAATCATCCCATGCGTCTTCCTTTAGCATGCGAGAGGTAATTTCAGAAATACCTAGTTCACCGCTGCATACAAAAACATCACCAATTATTAAAGAAGTTCCGAATTCTGTTTTTGTAATTTGATATTCTACTTCAGGGTGAATATGAATTTGGTATTGATTAACCTCAACTTTTTTCCAACCCTTTAATTCCACTTCATTTATACTATCCTTACTTTCATTAATGGCAAATCCAAATCGGAACGCATCATTCTTCATAAGTACATTTCCTCCTAGTTCCCTATCAAATAGGGATACAATCTTATATTATATCTAAGTAATTTTATTGTAGGGAAACCATATTATCTTGTCAAACTAAAAAAAGACCTAGGCTATCTTCTTTAATAAGAGAAAAACCTAGGTTTTTACATACTATCTATATATTGGGATATCTAGATTTAATACATAATAACCGACTTCTTTATATAAATTGTACATTGTATTAATCTGTTTTGAAGCCCAACCAACATCTGTTGCATACTGGTGATATGCGTAGCTATTTTTATCCATAAACTCTGGATTCCAACGCATTTTATATAAGGTATTTTGAACTGTATTAGCCTTGTTATTACCTTTTATATAACTTTCACCAATAAACTTAGCTCCACCCACAATAGCCTTATAAGGAGTTGTCCATCCCTCTATATAGGCCTTTTTTGCACCGCACTCAACCGGGCAACTATCATATGCCTCTATACCAAAGAAATTATAAACTGTAACTCCATTGTATTTTAATCCACGAGCTAAACTTGAAGTTCCAAATCCAGTTTCCAACATAGCATGTGATACTAGGTATAAGTCATTAACACCATTTATAACACCTGCATCTATAAATGCCTGCCCTTGTCCGTCAAAGTCTCCTTTCCCTCTTAGATAATCATTTAATACTGTGGCAGTAACTCCACTAGGCTTGGAAAGGTCTACAAATTGGAATATTTCTTTCTCATCATAAAGGAAATTATTAGGATCTAAATATTCTAATACATCATTTGCTGTAGCGTTTCTCCATGTTCCATAACTCACTTGGTGCCAATTATTCCCTTCACTTAAGATAGTAACTAATGAACCCTTTGTAATTGTTCCATAAACATGGCTATTTGAATTTGTATCTGCGTGTACATTCACATTTTGTTTAGCACGTCCTACCTTAGAATTAATACCAGCTAATGAACTGTGAACGTATAAGATTTCACCCTTATATTCAATCTTATACCATCTCGTACTACCGGAAAACGTATCACCTGATACATTACTATCAAGCACAATAAACGTTGTACCATTACCAACTGATATACGAACGTTTTCGCTATTTTTTAGACTTGTTGATGTTCGTAAATTCACACTATTTCCAGTAATCACTCCACCTTCAAAAATATCTAGATAGGAGCTACTAACATATGCAGGTGAATTTCTATATTTATCTGTTTGTGGGCTTGCATTCATTTGCATTCTTAATGCGTCTGAAAGGCTCAAATCATAATACGTGTATTGAATTAATTCCCTTGGTGGCATCTTGTTTACTTCTGCATATTCCAGATTAATAGCAGCACTTTCCACAATATATTTAGGCACACCTGGAGAACTGATAAGAATTTCATATCTGCTTATAGCACCAGAATAATCTTTATTTCTGTGTAATTTGGTTGCATAATCAAATAGATCATTTGAACTAGTAACCATACCGTCAACAAATCGACTATCATCTGGGTAAAATACATATCCTTCTAGATTATATTGGAATTTACCACTGACAGTAGAATTACTTTTAGCTAGATTATATAATTCATTTGCAGTAGGAACTTTCAAGTTTTTAACCGCATACCCTTTTCTCAGTTGTGCATCTAACACAATTTCTTTCGGTACACCTGGAGAACTTATGATTTTTTCATATCTATCAATAGCGGTTTTAAAGTCACCATTTTCTTGTTGCCTACTTGCCCAGATCAATAATGATTGGGAGCTCTCCTCTATTCCTAAAAGGAAACGATTATCACTAGGATATAATATATACCCTTTGATATAATGATCTAATTTTCTTGACGCAGAGGATTCAACCTTGGCTTCTTGTAAAATAGTTTCTGGTGTTGGTAAAGTTTCATTTTTCTTGGCGTATTCTAACTTCACTTCAGCTTCTGCAAACAAATTAGAATCCTTCACAGGTAAATTTAAAATAACATTATAACGTTGTAAAGCTACATCAAATTCTCCATTTTGATGCTTAGTAGTTGCCCAGTCTAATAGAGCTCTTGCGGATTCTATTACTAGAGATACTATTCTAGAATCCCCTTCATAAATCCAATACCCTTCAATGGCCGTATTTAATTTTCCTGAAACAGTACTTTCACTTTCAACAAAATGGTGATAATCATCTATTGAAGGAATGGAACTATTTGTATTCGCATACTTTAATAGTATACTTGCCTTTGTTTTATAAAGTGAAGGAACACCGTTTGTATCTATTAATTTTTCATATCTAGATACCGCATCATCATATCTCGATTGGCCATGATATTTGAATGCCAAATTGAATAACGTTTCTGAGCTTGATTTCAGACCCTTTTGAAAACGAACATCTTCTGGATAGAAATGATACCCTTCACTATTTAAGTCAAATAATGCCGATGCAGTCGTTTCTTTTTGTATTTGATTATAGATAATATCCGCAGGGCGTTTTCCTATTTTAGCATCTTCTAGTTTAATAGCTGTCTGATTTAATAGATTAGTAGATACCATTGGAGTAGAAAGTATCATTTCGTATCGATCTATTGCTATTTGATAATCACCATTGTTATGTTGAATTATAGCCCAGTCTAACAGAGCGGCTACACTAGAATTGATTCCATTAACAAATCGCTTATCTTCTGGATAAAAGTTATACCCTTCCACAAATAAACTTAGTTTATAAGAAGCTCTACCTTCATTAATAGCTTCATTATATATCGCATCGGCAGTTCGTTGATGATTCAAAGCATTTTCTTTTAGCGAAGATGTTTCAATTAATATTTCACCATTTAAATAAGGTGTAGCAAGTATCATGTTATATCTTTCAACCGCGATACTAAATTCACCTTTATCATGTTGGTTTTTTGCCCAGCTCAATAGTTGCATTGAAGAAGCATTTAATTCATTAGCAAACTCTGATAATTCAGGATAAAACAATAGATTTGTTTTACTTTGTTCAAAAATACTCGAAACCTTCGTTTGACTTTGATATTCCTTTTTCAACCAATCTATTGTTGGAATCAATTGCCTTTTTGATGCATAATCCAAGTGAAGTTTTGCTGAATCTTTTATAAGATCCGATACAACAGGAGCATCAAGAATCACATTATAACGATCAGTGGCTGTGTTAAAATCACGTTTTTGGTGTTGGCTTCTAGCCCACTTTAACAGTCCCAAGGCACTGCTCTCTATTCCATCTGAAAATCGCTTATCTTCAGGATATTCTTCATATCCTTGTATGAATAGTTGCAGTTTCTTTGAAGCACTGGATTCATTTATAGCAGCTTGATAAATTTCATCTGATGGTAATTTGTTCTGCTGTGCTTCGTTTAAACGAGACTGCGTTTTAGCGGCCAACGATTCCTCAATTCCATCAGTTTTTAAGATATGCTCATATCTATCAATTGCTTTTTCAAAATCTCCTATAACATGTCTGTTTAATGCATAATTAAATAGATTCTCAGCACTAGCTATAAAACCCTTCCTGATCTTCTCATTATTAGGAAATAACTTTACAGCAGTACTAAATGCATCAAACCTTCCAGAAGCTGTAGTTTCAGCCATTGCTTGATTATATACTGTTTCAGCTTCTGGATAGCTTGTCTCTTTTAAAGCAAAGCTTTTTTTCCACTGTGCTTCACTAATATAGGAATCTTGTATTCCTGATAATGAGATAATATAATCATATCGATTTAAAGCAGTAGTATAATCTCCTTCATTATGCTTTCTACTAGCCCAGTCTAGTAAATTCCTTACACTAGAATTATACCCATTAATAATTTTCTGGTTATCAGGATAAGCATGGTAAGCTTCTGAAAAAAGTCCCACTCTATTTGAAGCCGAGGTTTCACTCATTGCTTTTTCATACCATTCATCTGCAGTTAATTCGAGTTCTTCTTCCTGTAATGGTGTACTTTGTTTTTCGGATAACGCAGGTTCATTCTCTTCTACATTATCTTGATCTTGGTTATCATCAATATATTGGTCATCCTCAAGATGTTGGTTATTATTGTCCTCAGTATTTATTACATTACCTTCTTCATCAGATTCTGCATAAGCGAAAGTAGGTACTGCTAATAAAAACATTAAAAACGAAAGAAAAAATCTTTTTTGCATCTAAATCCTCCTATTTGTAAGTCTATTTATTCTTTCTTTCACATTAGAGGTCAAGGAATTATATAGTAACATTCTATTAATCTATATTTGTCACTTTACATAGTAACTCCATATTACCTCATTTAACTTCTATCACTATATTATTTTAAATCCTAATTAAAGTAAATGGGAATTACAATTATAAGTTTATAAAGTTTATAGATTTACTTGCATAAGAAAAGCACTCGGAGTTAGAATTCCGAGTGCTTTTCTTATTTTATTTATCATGCTATTTATCAATTAACAAATTGTTGGTAACTAATCCAATCAATAGTAGTTACGTTAAAATACCTTTTTACTGCCTCTTCTACCTTTGATTTTTCTTCATTCCCCATCTGCAATGCTTCATCCATAACAATTTCAATTCTGTTTGCCGTGATAATCGGTATATATTTTTGATATTCTTCTACTAATTTTGGGTTTGTGATAATCATACGTTCACATATAATGTTTTCCCCAAACACTAGCATTTGAACGTTATTACCATCAATTTTCGAGCGGTAATAGGAATTTATATCACGTTTTACAGTTAAATCATAGTTATACATTTGGACTAAAGCTAAATTCTGATCAACTGCATTCTTCTCCAGTATTCCGAAGATTTGACTTGTCCATTCATCATCAGCATATCGGAAATCAGATACTAGTATTGATTCAACATAACGTTGCTTTGCCCTATCAACTTTTCGCTTAGGTAACATCGGTTCTGGAACAGGAAATAATCTTTTTTCTTGAACAGGTGGATAATATAGGTTAACAGCATTTTTATGATAATATTCTAGGCTATCTACATATTCTTTTCTAGCACCCATGAAGTAACCATTATAACCGAATGCCGAACTTCCCGTGAGTGATGAAAGTGTTTGTCTTGGCAGCGATAGAGGTCCCGTATTTAAATCTACATACTTATCTTTACCAAACGTCTTAATTAGCCGTCTTTTAAACTCCCCATCAGCTGCAAAACGCACACTATCCCAGAAACCGATTGTTTCAATTACTGGCTTTCTTCTAAACATAATGGAGGACATGTTGGAAAAAATATACTTCCCACGGGTACCTCTACGATATACCAAAAAGTCCTCCGTTAACCTTGCATGTTCTGAAGTATTTGCGATAACATGCTTATTTTCAATTAAATGTTTTACCTGAATTTCAAGTTTCTTGGAATGTGACCAATCATCTGAATCATTAATCGTTACAAATTCTCCCGTTGCTTCCTTTAATGCGATATTTCTTGCAATATAAGGACCACTATTACTTGGGGTGCTTAATAACTTAACCCTGAAATCTTGATTCACATATTCCTGTACTACATCTCTTGTTCCATCCGTACTATTATCATCAACTATGATCAGCTCTATGTTTTGCCATGTCTGGTTCAAGATAGAATCAATTGCAGTTTTAATACCAATTTCTGCATTATAGGCTGGTATGATTACTGTGATTTTAGGACCTTCTGTTGCGTGGTCACTATTTTCACTCTTTAAACCGTCATAAATCGGTTGGTTCTTGTTAGTAAGAGAAATATGTGGCAGATCATAGATTTCATATACTTTATTAATAAGCACCAATTTCTGTTCGATATTTTCCACCAAATTCACCATTGCCAAATACAAATCTGGATGGTTATTTTTCTCTAACATTTCTTCAATCACTAATTTCGCCTTTTCAACTTCGCCAATACGACCTAAACATTCTGCTTTTATGATGGAAAGTCTTCTAATTTGATCTACATTTTTCTCACGATAACTTGCAACAGAGAAAAGAGGGAGCGCTTTTTCCACATCTTCTTTTGTGTTTTGATTTGCATACCATAGAATTAATTCCCATGCAACTAATCGTTTAATATAAGGATCATTCATATCTAAAAAGAATTTCTCCAGATCATGTAAGGCTTTCTCAGTGAATCCTAGATTATACAAGTAATACTTATAGGTCTCTATTTGCTCTCTATATCTTGCCTTTTTCCCTAAAAATATTTTCTTAAGCTTTGTTCTAACATCCGCCGATAACATCTCGCTTAAGGCAGACCTCTGTTTTTCTGTTAACACAGTAAAGAGAAACCAATCAAATGGTCCTAATAGAATTTCTTTAAGCAAAAAACACACCTCCGCTAACGTATGTTTACTTTGCAAACTTGTATTGCAGAGTATTGTAAATTCCTTTTAAGGCATAATGTAAAAAGTACCAAATGCTTTTTACTAGCCCTAATTTTTCAACGTTTCGATATACATACCACTGCCTCTTAGCGGCTTTCCATTTATTACGAGAGATAGAATTCTGTACAATTCTATATTTAGCAAGAACTTCTGCGTAGCCATATGCAGGAAATCCTTTTTTGGTTACTTCAAGCCATAGCGCATAATCTTGTCTTGTTCTGATATTCACCATTTCAAGTCCCCCGATTTTTTCCCTATCTAACATTACGGTTAGACATCCAATAACACAGTGCTTTAATAGATCCTTATAGACTACCTTTTCAGGCGCAATGGATATTGAATTTTTCAACTGGCCTTCTTCGGTTATACGAACATACTTTGTAAAAGAAAAAGCAATGTCTTTTTCTTGCATAAAGTGTAATTGTTTTTCTAATTTTCCAGGGAACCAAATGTCATCACTATCTAAAAATGCAATATATTTTCCTTTTGCATTTTTCATCGCAACATTTCTAGCAACTGCCGATCCGCTATTCTTTTCTAACTGGAGTAATTTAATTCGATTATCCTTTTGAGAATACGCTGTTATAAGCTCAATCGTTCTGTCTGTTGAACAATCATCCACAATAATCATTTCCCAATTAGAATAAGTTTGCTCAAGAACGGATTCAATTGTTTGGGTTATAAATTTTTCTGCATTAAATGCAGGAGTAATAACTGAAATTAAAGGGTTAGGATTTGTTGTCATTTTCTCCCCTCTTTTCTAATACCTTTGCTTTCCTATAAGAGACTTTTACATTTATACCAATAAAAAGAAATTAATGTAATAGCTCTTTATACCATCCAATAAGTTTTTGTTCTTCCACATTCCAATTTAGGCTCTCTAAAACGGCCTTCTTTCCATTTTCCCCCATCGTTCTAACTTCTTCTGGGTGAGACTTCAAATAATGGATAGCCTGCTTGATTTCGTCATCGTTAAATGGATCTACCGCTATTCCACATTGATATGTTTCCATAAAATCCTTCCATACCGGAAAATTTGAGCATAATATCGGGAGTCCTGCACCCATATATTCAAAAAACTTGGTTAATTCCTTTTTCATATAGTGCTCTGTAGGTGGAAATAATGCAATTCCTGCTAGCCAATTTTTACTTAGATAGCATGCTTCAATTCTTTCCTTCTGAACAAATTTATCAATACCTTCAAAGACCAAGTTATCCTTAGTATCTTTTGCTACCTGATACATTTCGTTCGCTACGCTACTAGAACATTTCCCTACAAAATGCACCTTAATGGATTCATCAATCGAAGGGATTTTAGCATGGATCAGTGCCCCTCTAACATGGGTCACATTTCCCGTATATAATAATTCACTTTCTAGTATATCGTTAACTCGTTGGTGATGAATCACATTTTCATTTATCGTAGGGTAGTTTAATATACATCTTCCCCTTGGATAGATATCTTTATAATACTTTTCAGCCAAGCAAAGCTCGAATTTCCGACTAAAAAAGGCCTCCATAAACTTATACGTTTTGGCAATAATCTTTTTTACCGGTTTATTTATATAATCCTTCTGTAAAATACTAGTAATATAATCTTCGTGTATATCATAAATCACTACATTATTCTTTTTCTTTAACAGCCACGCTACCGGTAATAATTCTGGGTCGTGAAAATGATATACATCTGCATTTAACTTCTTCGCTTTTCTATATGCATCTATGGTACCTAGTATCATCCGTTTCAATCGGCTACCATACTTCTTTAACTTTATATGATTGATATCCCCAGTACTTGAGGCTTCTTCCGCCTCTTGAGCAATTAATGTTACATCAAAACCAGCTTTTGCTAGTGATTTACATTCTTTATGAAAAATCCTAGGATCATATGGATGGTGTACTGTTGTTAAGTGAACCACTCGTTTAGGCATACTCATATTATCAACCCCTACCTACTAACCTTTGTTCCTTTAAAGTTTCACGGAAAACATCCTCATATTGTTTCACTATTTCTTTCGCATCAAATTCACTAGCTCTTGCTAGCCCATTATTTATCATGACAAATCTCTCTCTATCGGATAGAGTTAGCACTTCATACATTTTTTCCGCCATATCTCTATCATTTCCTATTTCACATAACCTACCATATTGTCCATCCGATAGAACTTCAACCGCACCTGGTTTGCAATTCGTTGATACAATTGGTACACCGGTTGCTAGTGCTTCCGCTAAAACATGGCCAAAACCTTCTCTTAATGAAGACAACACGAATAAGTCTGCCTTTGAAAAGTAAATATAAGGATTCTCTCTAAAGCCTAGAAAGAATATGTGGTCATCTATATTTAATTCCTTAGCCTGTTTTTTCAGGTCCGCTTCTAATGCACCTTCTCCAAGAATGACCAACTTTACATTTAATTTTTCTTGTACCTTCGAAAATGCATGAATCAGCGTCTTTTGGTCCTTGTCGTTAACAAGTCTCCCTGCCGTTATGATTACTTTAGATTGGCCATCGAAAATCTTCTCATGGTCCGGACTAATTTGACCTTTTCTTACATGTTGCTTAATTACGTCAATATCGATTGGATTATAGATAACGGTAATGTTTTCGGATGGTACTTTATAACGATTCGTTATATTTTCTTTTACACCCTTAGACAATGAAATAACTCGACTGGCTAATTTATATAAAAAGCCGACGAGTCTTAATTTCATATTCGAGGCAGTAGTACCACCTAAAAAAGCCGCTTCCCTTACAATGTTCTTTGCTCTAGTAAATGAAAGTACCCTTGCTAGTATGGCTACTATATTGTAATTCGGAATAGTACTAAATACTAAATCTACTTTTTCCTCCCGGATTAATTTGGCTAAAGGAAGAATAGCAGAGCGTAGTCTTTTCGTTTGTAATTTTATAAATTTAATATCCTTATTCAAGTAACTCTCATAGCTACCATCATAATCTAAGGTGACAAGAATTGGCTCAAAGCTCTCCCTGTCTATATGGTTCACTATGTTTAACATCGTTCTGGCTGCACCACCGGCTCCCAGTTGATAAATGAAAAATAATACTTTTTTCTTTTCCATTGTTAACAGCCTTTCCATATCTTTTGGCTTTTTTAATAGCAAATACTCATGGAATTATACCACAGCAATTGAATTTTATAAATTATTGTCGAAAAGGACTTCCCTTTATATTCATTATAAATTTAAAATCTACCGAAATTAATGAATGTGTGATAAATTTTAGATGAAGTTCACTTTCCTACGTCTCATTAGAGCAGTCAACTTTTGTAGATCATAAAGAAAATAAAGAGTGCAGAGAAATTGTATGATTTCCCTACACTTCCCATAAATTATATCTTCAGCCTGAATAAAATTTTTAATTTTTGGCAATTATTTATTAAATGGTTTCCTTTTTATAACGCCCTACACTCCTAATATTAATTGGACCCCCACTATAATTTGCTGATAACCTCTTTTAAGAGTCCATTATCCATCTGCATAATTATTGGTAAAGTACACATTGCCACTAGCAATATTTTTTTTAAGAAGTTCTGTTTAATCCTTCCTCATAGATTGGACTTATTCCTTTGTTAAGTGTTTCAACTTTTTCTTTATTTACGTCTATATAGGTAACGGCATGACCCACTTCTACAAAACACACTCCTGTGACAAGCCCTACATCCCCTGTACCTATTACGCTATATTCAATTCTTTCACTCCAAGCTTCTTAATGAATCAAGCTTTAATTGCATGTATTTTTTTACATCATCATGTAAATCCGAACGGTTTAAAGCAAAATCAATCGTTGCCTGAACAAAGCCTAATTTATTTCCAACATCATAACGCGTTCCTTCAAAGTTATACGCCAGCAGCTGCTCTGATTGGTTTAATGTAACTAATGCATCTGTAAGCTGAATTTCGTTATCTTTTCCTGGGGGTTGTTTCGCCAAAATAGAAAAAATAGTTGGTGATAGAACATATCTACCCATGATTGCTAGATTAGACGGCGCTTCCTCTTGTCTTGGCTTTTCTATTAAGGTTTCAATAGCCGTTATTCGAGATCCATGCATAGTACTATCTAATGGCTTAATCACTCCGTACTTTGAAATTTCCTCCATTGGTACATCATGAACACCAACAACCGAGGACTGATAGGTTTCATAGACATTAATTAGTTGTTTTAAGGTAGGCTCCGCTGATTCCACAATATCATCACCTAATAACACAGCAAAAGGCTCATTTCCTACAAAGCTATGCGCACATGCGATGGCATGCCCTAGACCCTTTGGTTCTTTTTGTCTTATATAATGAATATTAGCAAGGTCGGATATCGCTCGTACCATTTCAAGCGTTTCGAGATCACCTTTGCTAGATAGTTTTTCCTCTAGCTCATAAGATATATCAAAATGATCTTCAATTGCTCTTTTTCCTCTACCAGAAATAATAATAATATCTTCAATCCCTGAAGCAACTGCTTCTTCTACAATATATTGTATTGTGGGTTTATCTACTATTGGTAGCATTTCCTTCGGTTGTGCCTTCGTAGCTGGTAAGAATCTTGTACCTAATCCAGCCGCGGGAATGATTGCCTTTCTTACCTTCATCTTCATCCACCTCATAGCAAGTTTAATTATTAAAAGTTTATCATATGTGTTTTTTTAATCCAATTTATTAGAAGTTACAAATCCAATGCATAGAACCACATAGTATTGTATAATAGAATTACTTTACGAGGTTATGATATAGTTGTATAGTATTTTTTATGGATAGATATTAATACTAAAAATAAAGGACGGGAAACTATATGAGTTTATTTGAAAAAATAAAATCAAAAGAAGAAAAGATAGCCGTAATCGGCCTAGGATATGTAGGCCTTCCTTTAGCAATTGAGTTTGCTAAAACCTATGATGTAGTAGGCTTTGATATTAACCAAGAAAAATTAAATAAATACCTTAGTGGGATTGATATAACGGATGAAGTCGGGGATGAAGCCGTTAAAAATACAACGATGAAGTTTACGAATGATGAACGCGATTTACAAGATTGCAAATTCCTCGTTGTTGCTGTTCCTACTCCAATCAACATTGATAAAACACCGAACTTAAAACCTGTCATTGGCGCTAGTGAAATTGTAGGGCGCAATCTTTCTAAAGGTTCTATTGTTGTTTACGAGTCAACTGTTTATCCTGGTACAACAGAGGAAATTTGCTTACCTATTCTTGAAAAAGAATCTGGCTTGAAGCTAGGTGAAGGCTTTAAACTTGGATATTCTCCAGAAAGAATTAATCCAGGTGATCGAGTAAACACGCTTACTAAAATTATTAAAATAGTTTCCGGTTCTGATGATGAGGCTCTTCAAGAAATCTCTAAAGTATATGGTTCTATCATTGAAGCTGGGGTGTATGAAGCTGAAACTATTAAAGTTGCTGAGGCAGCAAAAGTAATTGAAAATTCTCAGCGCGATATCAATATCGCTTTCATGAATGAACTTTCTATCGTTTTCAATAAAATGGGAATCAATACAAAAGCTGTTCTTGAAGCAGCTGGAACCAAGTGGAACTTCTTAAAATTCACTCCAGGACTTGTAGGTGGACATTGTATTGGTGTGGATCCATATTACTTTACTTACAAAGCCGAACAACTTGGCTACCATTCACAAATCATCCTTTCCGGTCGTAAAATTAATGACGATATGGGGAAATATGTAGCAAGTAATATTATTAAACAAATGATTAAGGCTAAACAAGACATAGATGGAGCTAGAGTTGCTATCCTCGGTATTACCTTCAAGGAAAATGTTGGGGATGTGCGTAATACAAAAATCATCGATATTATTACCGAACTTCAAGAATATGGTGTAGACGTACTTGTGCATGACCCTATTGCTGAAAAAGAAGATGTATACCACGAGTATGGCATCGAACTAATTGAAAAAGATCAATTATCCGATATCGATTGTGTCGTTTTAGCAGTTCCACACAAAGTGTTCATGGAATCATATGATTTAGACATGCTTGCAAAATTATATAAAAATGATAAAAAAGTCCTTGTTGATATCAAGAGCATTCTCGACAGAAAAGAATGTCAAGCAAAGGGCTATCAATATTGGAGCTTGTAATAAGAAAAGCGTAGGGGTTGAGCTAGATAACTTTTATATACTTTCTTAATCCTGATATAAAAAAACCTGTAAAGCATTATAAAATGTACCCTTTGTAAAGGACATTTAAATAAAGACTAGGCTGCATTAAGAAGATGATTTCTGTATAAACAGGGGTCATCTTTTTTAGATTCCATTATATCTATAGTGGTTGTAGTACGTCATATATTGCTTTATCTCTCTTTATAACTCTTCTAGGGTAGTACATGTTTCTATAGAAGCTTCATCTTTAAAATGACCAAAGAATGATTCCTGTGGAGCGTTATCCCAACAGTTTCCTCTTCTTGACATAGATTGGCGTAATCCAAGTTTCTATACAGCCTTTTGAAAATCTGGATAAGTATAATGGACTCCTTGATCTGAGTGGATTAATGCATCCTTTACTTTCTTAAAGTGTTTATTTTTTTAGTTTTTTTAGAGTGTCCGTGGCTAGATCAATGGTCATCCGTTTCGAAATATGATAGACCAATAATTCTCCTGTAGAGCCATCTTTAATGGCTGATAAATAAGCTTTTTGACCCTTACCGTAAAATAAATAAGTGATATCAGATAGAAGAACTTTTAGTTCAAAAGGGATTATCTATACTGAAGAATTTAAACATATTTTTATAGTAGAGAATGAAAAAGGTAAATTTCCAAGGGAGATATTTGAGGAATGTGGATTTGATATAGAAGTGATTGGGATAATGCGAGTTGAATCTTCAAGTAAAGATGGCGTGCTGCTTATCGGGAAAACGGTGTATCAGGGCTCCGTGATTCACGAAAGGGGAACTCCGGAAGACCTTCAGAAAAGGAACTTAATCTAGAAGAGAAATATGCAAGATTAGAAGCCCAACACAATTTATTAAAGGCAGGAAATGAACTTCTAAAAAAGATACGATTTGCAGAAAGGGGGATGAAGAGGAACCAATAACCCTACCTCAGGATTAAAAGTTCATCCTTATCCGTTAAGTAATAGAGATGTATAACCTTAAGAATATGGTGAGCTATTTATGTGATGTAGCTTGTGTATCCCGTTCTGGTTATTATAATTATTTTTCTGAAAAGGCACAAAAAAGTAGAAACGTAAAAGAAGCTAAGGACGAGAAGATAAAAGTGATTATCTTGAAAACTTTTCATTTTAAACGTCGTAAGAAAGTGGCACGTCAAATCAAAATGACTTTGGCACAATTTAACATTAGGGTTACCAGAAAATGCTTTAATCTCTTCCTCTGTAAATATCTTTTTACTCATTCCTACTTTTCCCCAATCCGCTATTTTTTCTTAATTATACAAAAAAGTACCCTATAGGTAGACTTTTTTTAAATGTCTACTCTATAGGGTACTTTTTATTATTACCAAGCCTTACATGTTTTTTTTATTAATAGCTCTATTCCCAAAGGATAATTTTACTCTTCCTGTTTCTGTCCCCTTCGCTTAAATAACTTCTTAACCAGATCCAATACGGGGCTCTTTCCACCGAAAACTAGTCCAGCGATTTCCGCTAAAACATGCAACAAAAAGAGCAAAATCACAAAAATAAATAAGTTCGTTGTAATAGTAGCTTCGTTAAATATAACAGCCAACGTGCCAAAGACTGCACTTATCCCATAAAGAATAAGAACTGTTTTTCGATGACTATAACCTGATGCTAAAAGTTGATAGTGGATATGCTTATTATCCGGCATCATGATATTCTGCTTATTCAACATTCGCCTCAATATGGTGAATAATGTATCAAATATTGGTACTGCTAAAACAATAATCGGAATCACAAAACTAAATAACGCAATATTTTTAAACAAACCTAGAATTGAAATTACCGCAATCATATATCCTAAGAAATTTGATCCAGTATCTCCCATATAAATTTTGGCAGGATAGAAGTTATGATACAAAAACCCAAAATTAGCTCCAATTAAAACGATACAAAAATAAGCTACTAATAAGCGTGAATCAATAATTGCCATGATAAACAAACTAATTAGGGCGATAGAAGTAACCCCTGTTGCCAAACCATCTAATCCATCAATTAGGTTTATTGCATTCGTAATCCCGACTACCCATAATACTGTTACTAGCACACTCAAAAAGCCTAATTCGACTTGTCCAATAAATGGTAGTGTAATTCGTTCGATTATCAATCCACCAGAGATCAATAAAGAAGTTGCAATTAATTGTCCGGTTAGCTTTGCTATTGGACGAAGTGTAAATCGATCATCGATTGCTCCAGTAATGATAATTACTATAGCTCCACAAATAATTTCAAATAAAAATTCATCTTGAGGCTGTAAGTATAGCATGCCAAGAATAGTTCCGATAAATATCGCTAGACCGCCTAGTCTAGGTGTAACCTTTTTATGTATTTTTCGCTGATTTGGTAAATCTACTGCACCAACCTTAACTGCAAACTTTTTCACAGGAAAAGTTAACAGAAAAGTAGAAAGCAAAGCTATGATAAAAGCTATTCCTAGATCCATAAAATTGAACATAGCATTCTCCCTAACAAACATTTTCATGATATCCGTATGTAGAATTATATCGAAATAAGGAATCTGTGGCAAATTTATACTATATCGTGTCTCGCTTTAGGTATTACGTGATAACTAGAAAAAACCTCCTCTCTACCATATGAGAGGAGGTTTTTTTCCTGTTAAATTCTCACGTATTGTACCGTACGGAAGTTTCTCCATAGCAACAATAGCATAAGAGGTAAAAACAGAATAAAAACGAAAATTTTCACTATAAACTTTCTTTTTGTAAACATAAGTTATTTCCTTTCTATAAGGAGATTTCTTTATATGTCTCAAGTTCATCTGTTGTAATAAGAATAGATGGATATTGCTTCATTTTCTTCATTTCTTCCTTTGAATTTATCGTCCAAACCACTAACTGAACACCCATATTCTCACATTTTCTTATATGTCTTTCTTTTATCGCATTATATTTTACCGCAAAATAATTAGCATTTAACTTCTGAATAAGTCGATAGTGTGCTCTCCGCACTTTGTTTACTAATGGACCTATTTGTATGTCATCAGAAAGCTTGCGAAGTTTGCGTAACGCTTCGTGATTAAATGAAATAACATAAGTCTGGTCTTCCATTTCAAGCTTTTTAATTAGCTCATAGACTTTTTGCTCTATCCCAGGATAAAGCTTTGGCTTCTTTAATTCAATGGAAACCATAATACGGTCTATTGCTAGTTGTAACGCTTCTTCGAGAGTAGGTATTTTTTCATTCGTGCTAATCGTAAACTTCTTAAGTTCCTCAACCGTGTAGTCACGAATCTCTCCAGTTCCATTCGTCATCCTGTCAATCGTATGATCATGCATGACAACAGGAATACCATCCTTACTCATATGAACATCTAATTCCATATGAGAAAATCCTAAATCAATCGCGGCTTGAAAAGACGATAGTGTATTTTCTGGGTAGTTCACAGGATAACCTCGGTGAGCAATACCTCGAATCGTCATTAAACTTCCCCCTCAGTCTACGAATTCCCACTTGTTACTACAAGTATAGAAATAGACTATTAAGTGTATATGGAGAGTTTGTGAAGAGTGTGTAAATTAAAGAAAAATTCGGAAATTGACAGGCTCCTACATAATTAAATGAAGAAAAACGAATTTAATGATAGTTTGCGCTTCTTTTAGAGGGTTTCCGTTTGAAGATGTGTTTTCTTGTCACCATAAGAAAAACAGCTCCATGCCCCGATTAGCATAGAACTGTTTTTTTTGATACGTTTATTGTAATACCTTCACTTTACCCTTAGCCTTCCCTTGTGGCCCCATCACTCTTTCATAAGCAGTGTTACCTGCATTGTCGGTAACTGTTACTTCTACTACTGAGCTTGGATGAAGATCTGTAATGAGATGTTGTGTTGCCCCTTCAGGAATTTCAATAGGCTCTCCATTTACCTTGATTTCAAATTCACTTACTCCACTTCCTTGGCCATCTTCTACCATGATTAACGCTTCACGCTTACCGCGTTGGATATCAGATGTTACGGTTGGAGCCTGTGTGTCTAATAATACTGGTATCTCAATTGATTGTTCTCTAGCGCCTTCATAGTCAATTACTCCAACTGCTTGTAGGTAGTATAGACCATCTGGTGCTACATTACCATCAATCGTTCCATCCCACATCCAATCGGAAGAAACCTTATAATAGGATGCTCGACCAGAATCATAGTAATCTTTACGTATATTCGATTCCTTGTAAATTGTTTCTACAAGATTACCATCCTTATCTAGAACATTGAAGCTAACTTCCTTCGCATTTCTTAAGAATGATAGGATTAGACCTACATCATCTCGTACACCATTACCATTTGGTGAAAATGCTAGATTAGTAGCGTCTTGACCTAAGTAGTCATATGATCCTTGTTCTCCATTAACTGTTGTTACTACACCCGTCATTTCATAATATGACATTGGATCCCATAATGGAGCATCAAAGATTGGTGCCTCATCCCACGCACCTTTAAATCCTACATAAGGTACCGTTAGTTCTGGGTTAGTGTCTGTTGGATCTGTTAACGTAACAAATCCTTCTAACCAATAACCACTAGTAAAGATGGTTTGTAAATCTTCATCCCACTCGCTAACATCAATCGTAACTTCAAAGGTGGTTGTACCATTCGCTGGGACCTCCACTGTACTACTTGCTTTCCCATTTACCGTTGTAACTGCACCTAAATCAAGGGCACCCAATAAATTCGGTGCTGTAACCATAAATCCAGAAGCACTTACTGGTGTATCCGTTTGTGCATTTGCACGTACCTCATAGCTTACAGCTTCATCCGAATAGTTTTCTGCAGTTAATTCAAATGTAACTTGGTTATCAGCAATTTCTTTCAATGCAACTTTTGCTTCACCTGTTTCAGCATTTGTCACTACTACAGGAGTTGAAAGTGCAGAGTGAAGTTGCATTAAGCCGGCACCTTGACGACGCGGCGATACGAATGCCCCATCAAACTCTACAGGAGTAGATGTATTCATTAAAATGTTCTTAGCTAGTTCAACTCGATTTCTACCCTCAAATCCAAATTCATTATCTACACGTTCCAACACTAAAGCACTACCACCAGAAACATGTGGAGCTGCCATAGACGTACCCGATTTCACACCATATTCACCATTATTTAATGTAGAGTAAATTTGTCCACCTGGTGCTGTAATTTCTGGTTTGAAATCCAGGTTCGGCGTTAATCCCCAAGATGAGAATTCACTCATTTGTCCCGCTTCTGCATTTGGTACAGATGTTTGTTCCCCAGTAAAGGTAACACTTGCAGCTTGTCCATTTAATAGTGCTTCTCTTAGTTTGTCACCATCTGCCTTCGATAAGAAGACCTGTGGAATCACTATTTGAGGATCTGTTGCCATACTGACCATGCCATCTGTATTATTATATACAATAACACCTGATGCTCCTGCTTCTTGTGCATTTAATGCTTTCGTTACAAAGTCTATCTCTCCACGCTGAACGAGCGCATATTTCCCTTCCAGATCTTTCCCTTCATAATCTTCTGGGTGACCAAGACCTGCTTCTACCAGTTCATACGTATTGCCTACTTCTGGATCTGTTTGGCTTGAAGACATATATGCCGCAACGCCACTTTCTCCACCTTCAATTGCAAATTGTAATGCATCAATTGTCATGAAACTATTTTCAAACGACGCAACCTGTAATGAATCATATGCTAAGCCTGGCGAACCACTAACCCCATAATCTGGATTAGATGCATATGGATAGAAGAACCCATCAGCAAACAATGCAGAGTTTCCAGCAGAAATAGACATGACAATACCATTTTCGACTGCTCGGGTAACAGCTAATTGCTCTGGATTCTGACTATCTACAAAGCCAGATGCTGATCCTAAGCTCATATTTAATACATCTGCGCCTAATTTAATCCCATCATCAATGGCCGCTATGTAGATGTCTCCATACGTATATTGCATACCTGGGTCGTTCCCAAATACTTTAAAGTTTAAAATTTGTGCATCTGGAGCAATTCCGTCAATCCCGCCATTAGCCTCACCATTTGCAC
Organism: Ornithinibacillus sp. FSL M8-0202; assembly: GCF_037975285.1. Lineage (GTDB taxonomy): Bacteria > Bacillota > Bacilli > Bacillales > Amphibacillaceae > Ornithinibacillus > Ornithinibacillus massiliensis. The sequence continues at coordinate 2,524,972 of NZ_CP150248.1, read as the reverse complement.
CAATAGTACCAGCTACATGCATACCATGTGAGGATGCACCAGGATAATTATCTGTATAATTATGGTTTTGATCCATATAGTTGTATCCATAAGGAACCTTTTCTGTGTAATACTTACCAGGTAAACCCTCTGATTGTATCTTTTGGTTTACATCTTCTTCAGATAAGGCTACAGAAACACCTTCTGAAAGCACCATATCTTGGTGAGTATGATCGACACCAGAGTCAATTACCCCAATAACCATACCCTCTCCTTTAAAGCCATAGTCACGCCAAGCTTGCTGTGCTTGTACTAATTCCTTACTATTGGCCATATCCGGTTCATCAATTGGTCGCTCATATTTAGTTGAAATGACAACACGTTTTACATTAGGAAGTTTTTCTAATTCCTCCATGTCACTGTATTTCACTTCAGCACTAAACCCATTCACCACCGTATCAAATTCATGAAGGACCTTTGCATTGATTTTCTTATCCTTCATTGCCTTTTTAGCTTTATTTTTCTTTTCTTTCGCTTCATTTAGAAGCTTCTTCTTCTCAGCTACACTTAAGTCACCAAACTTTTTCCCTTGTTTTGTAGCTTTTTCAATCGGTGCCTCACCGTCTATTTCAACCGTGACACGAACGATTTCGTTAGGATCGATTGTTTCTGCTAATTCCTTGGAAAGATCACTCTTTTCAAGGTTACGATCAACGACAATGTTACCCGGTGCTGCAAAGGTAACCGTACTAAACGCTAAAAGAAATATTAAAGATAATACCGAAATCCTCTTAAGCATTTTCTTCCTCCTCTAAAAAGTTTTGACTTAAGTCTTTAGCTCCCCCTATTAAATCTAGTAGCCTAAAAACTTAGTAACTCTAATAATAGAGAATTGCAAAAACTTAGACAAGTTACTAAAGTCTTAGTTAAATATAACTGTATATTTGAATGAGTCTATAATATTCAGCATGTTTTTACAATTAAACACCCAAGGGAATAGGTCAATTAACCTAGAAAACATGAGACAGATACTAAGTAATATTCATCAGAGAATTCTAATTCGACAATAGTTTTATTTTTAATTACAGAATAGCTTTAACTTTCGGTTGAGCACTAGTAAAACCTATGCTATGATACCCATGATACAAAGAAAAAAGATTCTGAAATGAAGGTGATTTAAAATGAGTAGTGCTTACCTGTTCGCGATTGCAGCAATCCTTGCATGTGTTTCTATTCTACTAGTCTTTAAAATTAACATCGAAAAACTCAAAGAAAACCCTGAAAATACTGCGGACATCCATACGAAGTTCTTCATCGGTGTCGCTATTGCAGAAGTCATTCCTATGATTTTGGTCATCTTTGGCATGATGGACTTGACGCCTGCTGCCTCTATAGAAGAACTATATATTCCTGGAATCATCGTTATTTTCGCTCTAGTATTTTCACCATTATTCATTTTCCTTCAACGCTTCGCGGGCGTTCCAGAAAATGCGAAGCAAACTGTCACGACGTTCTCCCTAATCGGAATCGCCCTGGCAAATGCCATTCCATTAATAGCGTTAGTTGGTTTGTTTTTAATCTTACCGCAATCCTGAAAGCCTTCCTTAGTTCGGAAGGTTTTTTCTTTTGATGTTGATGGTGAGAACGGTAACCATTCTCCAAGGCACCGTCATACTTTTAAATCCCGACTATTACCAAACAATTTTATTGAAATATCCCTTCCATCCCAACCGAATCCCTACTATAATAGGGAGAGAATTTTTGTACGGAGATGATTATTTTTGAATAAGCAGGAGAGAATCACCGAAGTTTGTATGCTTGCCGGAAAAATTATGTTGGAAAGTAGTGCGGAGACGTATCGTGTGGAGGATACGATGAATCGGATTGCACGGGCATTTGGTCTAGATAATTCACAGAGTTATGCAACACCAACTGCGATTAATTTTTCCATCGATATAGCAAAGCCTGCCAATATGATGCGGATAGAAAAGCGAACAACGGATTTAAATAAAATTGCGGAAGTGAATAGTGTCTCAAGAAGAATCGCTTCCGGTGAATTAAATTTACAAGCAGCATTAAAAGAACTAAAACAGCTAGAGGGGCAAAAACCCTTGTATTCCAATCCAATCATGGTGCTCATTGCTGCCCTTGCAAGTGGCAGCTTTACCATCATGTTCGGAGGTCTGTGGGCAGACTTTATCCCTTCATTCGTTGCGGGGGGAATCGGTTTTATTGGATTTCTTTGGTTTGATAAACTAGTAGAAATTCGCTTTATCTCTGAATTTATTGCTTCCTTTATGATCGGACTACTAGCTGCCCTTTTCATTCAAACTGGAATCGGTGTAGAGCTTGATAAAATCATTATTGGTGCCGTGATGCCGCTCGTTCCTGGATTACATATTACCAATGCAGTGCGTGATTTGTTAGCAGGGCATCTGGTTGCTGGTTTATCAAAAGGTGTGGAAGCACTACTAACCGCCTTTGCCATTGGTGCCGGAATCGCTGTTGTATTAGCATTTATTTAGCATCTTGGGGTTTTATGGGAGGACAATTCTCTAGTCCGTGTTTAAACTTATTCTAGATAGACGATTGCAGTTTCAGTGGGGGTTGGTTTAGAATAGAATTCATGCTCAAAGGGTATCGGAGGTTATGATATGGAAATTCTTGCCCAGCTAGCGACAAGCTTCGTAGCATCGTTAGGTTTCGGCATTTTATTTAATGCACCAAAGAAAGTATTAATACAATGTGGACTTAATGGAATGGCCGGATGGATCGTCTATTATCTATTAGTTGACTATGGAATGGATCCAGTTGCAGCTACAATTCTTGGTGCCATGCTAGTCGCTGTCATTAGCCGAATGTTTGCCAAAATGTACAAAACACCCATTATAATATTTAACGTTTCTGGCATTATTCCACTCGTTCCAGGCGGAATGGCATATAACGCCATGCGTAGCTTTGTCCAAAACGATTACTATAATGCATTTCAATATTCCACAAAAGTCATGCTACTTGCAGGTGGCATAGCCATGGGACTTATGTTCTCAGAAGTATTGAATCAAATTATGTGGAAAACATCTGGAAAAAGAAGAAGAACACAACTGTAAGATAATTTGTTTGATTAGATGGACCTGGGGGTGGGTCCTTTTTTTGGGTTTGAGGTGCTTGAGCGTGCGGTGGTGCTCGATTTGTTGGGGGGATGTGCCCGTACTCGTGGCTGATGCTCCCTTTCTCAAGGACCTTGTGACCGTTTCTTGTTTAGATGCGACCGGGGCTCTCTTTCATGCGACCGAACTCGTGGCTGATGCTCCCTTTCTCGAGGACCTTGTGACCGTTTCTTGTTTAGATACGACCGATTCTCTCTTTCATGTGCCCGTTCTCGTGGGTGATGCTCCCTTTCTCGAGGACCTTGTGACCGTTTCTTGTTTAGATGCGACCGGGGCTCTCTTTCATGCGACCGAACTCGTGGCTGATGCTCCCTTTCTCGAGGACCTTGTGACCGTTTCTTGTTTAGATACGACCGATTCTCTCTTTCATGTGCCCGTTCTCGTGGGTGATGCTCCCTTTCTCGAGGACCTTGTGACCGTTTCTAGTTTAGATGCGACCGATTCTCTCTTTCATGTGCCCGTACTCGCAGGTGATGCTCCCTTTCCTGAAAACCTTGTGCCCTTTTCTAATTTTGATGTGCCCATTTCTCTCTTTCATGTGCCCGTACTCGCGGGTGATGCTCCCTTTCCTGAAAACCTTGTGCCCGTTTCTAGTTTAGATGTGCCCATTCCCCTCTTTCATGTGCCCTACCCCCAGCAAATCATCCCTCCCCTCGCTTTCTATCCTCCCTAATGAATCAATGGTTTCTTAGAAAGTTATGTATGTTACAATTGATGTATCGGGTGAGGAGGTTTTTCAAGATGGATATTGCAGCTATGTCTGTGGTGATGGCAAATAGTCAAGTTCGTTCAGATGCTAGTCTAGCCATGATAGCCAATGTTAAAGATCTCATGCAGCAGCAGGGAGCACAATTGACGGAGATGCTAAGTCAATCTCTTCAACAAGCTCCACATCCAACACTTGGTAAAAGTGTGGATATTCGGTTATAATCATGAAAAATCCCCTTAGCTACTGTGCAGAGGGGATTATTTCATCATTATTGATTGTTATCGTCGTCTCTTCTGTTATTCTCATCTTCTAATAAATTGTCATCATTATTATCTTGCCCATCTTCTCCAGTACCAGTACCATTATCATTTCCATTATCTGTGCCAGTACCATCGTTTAGGCCATCATCCATACCATCGTTCTCTAAACCATTGTTAAGGCCATTATCATCTTCCTGATTTAGCGGCGCTTCATCTTCAATGGGATCTTCGATTGGATCTTCTGTATCATCATTGCCACATGCCGTCATAAGCGATAATGCCAAAACAGGTGCCCCTAGTTTAATTAGCCATTTTTTGTTCATGACATTTCCTCCTTGTAGTAATAACTTTCGGAATTAGCTTACCCCTTTATACCAAATCTGATACGGATTTTTTACGGAAATTTAATGTATTTATAGGATGAAGGAATATTTTATTATCTGTTTAGTTCCGAAGTCCTGGAGAAAATAAAAAATGCTACCATAAAGGCAGCATTCTTCATTTTATTTAACCGCAAAGGTGATTTCCGCTTCACAAGCTAATTCGCCATCAACTGTTGCGATTCCTTTACCTTTTCCGATTGGACCTTTCACACGAACGATTTCCACCTCTAGTTTGAGCTGATCGCCTGGTTTCACTTGTCGTTTAAAGCGACATTTATCAATACCGGCAAGAAATCCGAGCTTTCCGCGATTTTCTTCTTTCCCTAGAATAGCGATAGCACCCGCCTGGGCTAAAGCTTCGACAATTAATACCCCTGGCATTACTGGATAATCTGGAAAATGCCCTTGGAAAAATGGTTCATTTACTGTTACATTTTTTAAACCGACAACACGCTTTCCTTCTTCCACTTCAAGAACTTTATCTACTAGTAGGAAAGGATAGCGATGTGGAATAGTATTTTTAATTTCATTAATATCCAAGTTAAAACGCTCCTTTTTGTATGTTTCTTCTATTATACCAGATAATAGTAGTAGGTATTAGTAATTTATGCTTTTATATAATCCATCACCTTTTGTAAATACGTATCCAATCTATTTTTCGTATCAATAACTAATATGGGATGATTCATTGGTTTTTTACTATTGCGGAGTCTGCTTTGAAAAATAACCTCTGAGCTGACTTCCTTTATCTGACTAGGTAAGCTTTCCCGTTGTTTAAGACGGTGATTGATTTCTTGAAAATCATCCAGATAACATTCCACATATTTGTATTTTGCATTATATTGCTCCGCAAGTTGTTCTCCCTTTTCAATGATCGGTTGATATAGACAAGGACTGTCTAAAATGGCACTGTTGCCGATAGAAAGGTTCGCCTCAATCATTGCCCAATCCATTTTATAGGAAGCTTTTCCAGCTTGCTTTGTATCAATATCAGGTATTTCTTCTAGTAATGCTGTTTTCTACAGATGATGATTTACTAATACCGCACCTGTTTGGGAGGCAATCTCTCTAGCTAATGTTGATTTTCCCGAACCAGGAAAGCCTGACATTTGAAGAAAAAACATCCACGCACCTCATTTCGAAATAGGTTTTGTATCCTTATTTCTACATTTTGGCTAATTTTTCCTTCTAAAAAATATAAAAAACCTGTACTTATCCGTAGTACAGGTCCAATTCATTAGTTTTCTTTTTTCACAATATCAATTATATGCTGCCAAGTTTCCCATTTTAATGCATCACCAGGTTCCCCATCACCTATTATGCCATAACCAATCATTAATCCTGCGGCAAAAGCAACTACACTAAGGCCTGCAACAACAATAAGACGTAACCAAATTGGAAAAATACGTAGTCTTGGCTTTTTATTCTTACGTTTTTCTTCTTTTTGCTTTTTCTTTTGTTGTTTCCTAGTCTGCTGTAACGTTTCATCTAACTCCGCTTCGGCATTAGCAGACCTCTTCCTCCGTTGCTCTTTTGCAGTAGAAGCTTCTTTACTAGAAGAACTTTCCTCTTTACTTACCGGTGGTTTGGATTGTTTTTTTTCCGTTGTGCCATTTTTCTTTGCACCACTTTTTTCTTCTGCGGTTACTTCCAAACGCCTGCTTCTAGTAGATTTTTCTTCATTCGATTTCTCCACTTGGTTCGTTGTGGTCATAACTTGGTTCACCTATTTCCATACAAATCATTATTTATCTAAATATAAGTTATTCTGGATACACACGTCAATCCTCAATTTGGATTACGAACGTAGTTGACTTACTAATCCCATCATTTGATCGCCCATGGAAATTATTCTTGCATTAAATTGATAGGAACGTTGTGCCGTGATTAGATCTGTTAATTCCTTACCCATATTAACATTCGATGTTTCCAAAGTACCACTTTTCAACTGTGCTGGTACCTCTTGAATAATTTCTGCCTGATTATATCCAAGTGCCGCTAAATTGTTTGGCAAGCGGAAATTGTTATTGCCAGTTGCCTCTAAAAGTCTTGGTCTAACCGCTTCGACTACTTCTAATTGCCCAACGACTTCCGTATTCATTCCTCGTTTTACGGTAATTAATCCATTATCTGCAATTTGAATATCATCAAATCCGTTTTCAAAAATGATTTGCCCTGTTGTTCCTAGTACAGGGGCACCATCTTTTGTTGTCAGCATGACTTGGTTATTCGCAATTGGACTTAGATAAAATGAACCGTCTCTTGTATAACGTGTTTCTGTTACGTTATTCTCCGTTACCGAAACTTGGAATAATTGATTTGGCTGCAATAATGCAATATCTAAGGCACGACCAGTCTCTTGAAGAGAACCAACAGATAAATCAATATTAATGGAACCAAGCTTTGCACCCGATCCGACACGTACTCCATCCGGTGTTAATCTGCCTTCAGCGTTCGCTGGATCATTCAAATTATTAATTTGTTGATACAACAAGGAAGAAAATTCAGCTTGTCTTGCTTTATATCCAGTCGTCTGACTATTTGCCACGTTATGCCCAATGACATCTATCTTTTGTTGGAGTTGATTCATGGTTACTGCTGCTTGAATCATAGACCTAGACATGACGTTCCCTCCTTCTCCACTGGTAATTATCCAATTCGCCCAATCTCACTTACTGCTTTTCCTAAACTTTCATCATATGCTTTTAATACGCGTTGATTCATTTCGAACGTGCGATAAGCTTCCATCATTTGCGTCATCGTTTGTGCCGAATCAACATTAGACTGTTCTAGAAAGCCTTGTTGAACAGAGAACGTAGCCCCAGCAGGTACTGGTCCTGCTTCCCCATTATAAAGGCCATTTCCTTCCTTAGCTAACTGATTGGCATCCGGTGTATATGCAATTCCAAGCTGGATTTGTTGCCCACCTACTTGAAGCTGCCCATCAGGTGTCACGGTAAATTCCATCCCGTTCGTTTGAATCGGGTTGCCGGCTTGATTCAGAACATAATATCCTTCCGTTGTTACTAGGAATCCTTGTCCATCAACCGTAAAATTACCGTTTCTTGTATAACGTGGCTCACCATTTTCATTTTGCACGGTGAAAAAGATGCTTCCAGTCTCATCAGGAAATACACCATCAATTAATGCAAGATCCGTGGAAACTCCAGTCTCTCTTAAAGCACCTTGAACAAAATCTGGCACATATTCCTGCACATAAACACCTGTGTTTAAAGATCCAATCGGATTTTGAACTGGTAGGTTTTTCGGTTGCTTGGTTGGGAGCGTCTCTTGCCCCATTTGGTACATTAGCATCTCAGGAAATGCTCGTAGCGTCGCTTGATCTGCCTTGTAACCAGGAGTATTAGCATTGGAAATATTATTCGCTAAAGCTTCCTGTTGTCTTTGCATCGAAATCATTCCACTTGCAGCAGTATAAAATCCTCTTAGCATTACCATTACGCCTCCCCTTATGCGTACGAAATCTGTGATGCGCTCTCGCATAAACTTCAACGAGCTCATATCTTCTTTAGTAGAAAAACTCATTCGCTCTTTTTTAACGAATATACTGCCGGAAAAGCTTTTTACACTTCTCTATCTACCAAAAAATTAAACGATACTTCTACGTTCTACTTTATCAATATTTTCAAGCATAATTCCAGTTCCTTTTGCCACACAGTGCATCGGCTCTTCTGCTAGGAACACTGGTACCTTCAATTCTTCTGCTAATAACTGATCTATACCGTGGATTAGTGCACCACCACCAGTTAAGATAACACCTCGATCAATAATATCTGCAGATAATTCAGGTGGTGTACGTTCAAGAACAGACTTCGCACCCTGTACAATTAACGACACTGACTCGCGAAGTGCCTCTTCAATTTCATTAGAACGAACCGTGATCGTACGTGGAAGTCCACTTACCATATCACGCCCACGAATATCCATTTCTTCCTGGCGAGCATCTTTAAATACTGTTGCAATATTAATTTTAATATCTTCTGCTGTACGCTCACCAATTAGAAGCTTGTATTTACGCTTTATGTATTGAAGTATTTCTACATCAAATTTATCCCCAGCCATTTTAATCGACTCTGAGGTTACAATATCACCCATGGAAAGAACGGCTACATCTGTCGTACCGCCACCAATGTCCACGACCATATTCCCACTAGGCTGATAAATTTCCATCCCAGCACCAATAGCCGCAACCTTTGGCTCTTCTTCTAAGTATACTTTTTTACCACCGGACTTCTCCGCTGCCTCTTTTATCGCTTTTTGCTCTACCTTTGTAATATTTGTCGGGCAGCAAATAAGCATTCTAGGCTTTGAAAGAAACCCTTTTACATTGATTTTATTAATAAAATATTTTAACATTGCTTCTGTTACATCAAAATCAGCAATAACCCCATCCTTAAGTGGGCGAATAGCTTCTATATTTCCTGGTGTCCGTCCAACCATACGTCTCGCTGCTTCTCCGACCTCAAGTACTTTGCCTGTATTTCGATCCATAGCAACTACCGATGGTTCATTTAATACAATTCCTTTTCCCTTAACATGTATCAACACATTGGCAGTCCCAAGGTCGATCCCAATATCCCTTGAAAACATCAAAATCCTCCTCGTAAGAAACTTTCCGCACTTGTTTAGAAAACACAATGCTACTTATATAATATAATACCACAAATTTCTACATAAAACTGCAAATTAGGAAAAAAGTAGTGAAATTTAGTTTAGTTGAACTAGGGGCGGGGTATAGGATTGGATTTGGACTGTTTGGGGGTGGGGGGTTTTTTTGGGAGTATTTGGGCTGGGGGTGGGCTTATTTTTTGGTTTATTGGGGCTATCTGGCTGGGGGGCGGGCTCATCTTTTGGTTTATTGGGACTATCTGGCCGAGGATTGGGCTCATCTTGCGGTTTATTGGGACTATCTGGCCGGGGGACGGGCTCATCTTTTGGTTTATTGGGACTATTTAGCTTCGAGGCGGGCTCATCTTTTGGCTTTTTGGGACTATCTGGCCGGGGGACGGGCTCATCTTTTGGCTTATTGGGACTATCTGGCTTCAAGTTGGGCGCATCTTTCGGCTTAGTGGGACTATCTGGCTTCGAGTTGGGCTCATCTTTTCCTTTATTGGGAGCATCTTCACTCGGGACGGGCTTATCTTTTGGCTTAGTGGGACTATCTAGCTTCGGGTTGGGCTCATCTTTCGGCTTAGTGGGACTATCTAGCTTCGGGTTGGGCTCATCTTTCGACTTAGTGGGAGCATCTGGGCTAGGAGTGGGTTCATCTCTCAGTTTATTGGGACTATCTAGCCCAGGAGCAGGCTCATCTTTCAGTTTATCGGGGGCATCTTCACTCGATTCAGGTTTATCTCCCATTTTATTTCGTGAATCATACCTTACTCATTTCATCTAAAATCCCAGCCCTACAAGCGGTTAATTTTCCCCGTATCAAATTTCCTAGAAATAGAGTAGGCGCATGAATCACTCATGCGCCTCTCGCAGTTCCGTACGTGCGGGTCATCGCATACGGCTCCTCCATGATTATTCCCTTTGGGAATGATGTTCATTGTAAATATCAACCAGAGAAACAAGACCAATTTCCACAAACTTTTTGTTTGGAATTGCTGTGTGTACTGGGGTTGATAAGGAACTTCTCCAATTGTACATTCGCAATTGTGGTAGTTCGCCTTTCCAGTTTCTTCTCCTCAGCTCTCTGTGGAGTTTCCTAATCTTTCTCCAACTTCTAAGTTGAACCATCCTTAGCCTTCTTCGAATCCATGAATCCAGTTCTTGGAATAAGGATTTGACATGTCCATGCCCAAAATAGTTTCCCCAACCTCGGAGATAGGTGTTCAGCCTTTTCCTAACTAAATCTTCAAGATTGACCGTTTGATTCTTCCTAGTAATTTCCTTTACCTTCGTTTTGAATTTCTTTAACGATTTAGATGATGGTTTCATCCATCTTCCTCTAGTGAATTCGTGTCCTAGAAATACAAATGGCTCTTCCAGATTGTTGACTATCTTCGTCTTTTCAGGGTGTACTATTAGACCTAATTCTGTCTCCAAGAATCGGATTACTGATTTTAATACTCTTTCAGCGCCTTTTCTTGATTTACAACATATTACGAAGTCATCGGCATATCTTGTAATTCGATGTCCTCTTTTTGTCATGACTTCATCAAGAGAATGAAGGTAGATATTGGCGAGAAGAGGGCTAATAACCCCACCTTGCGGGGTGCCCTTCTCATTCAAGTAAAAGCTTCCATCTTCCATAATTCCAGCTTCGAGGAAACTTTGGATTAAATTTAGAACACTGCCATCCACAATTTCTTCCCTTACCGCCTCTATCAGCCTATCTTGCGGTATGGTATCAAAGTATGATTTCAAATCAGCATCAATTACATATATGTAACCGTCGGTTAAGTCTTTCTGGATTTTTTCCAGTGCCATATGGGCACTACGTTTAGGTCTAAATCCAAAACTGCAATCCAAGAACTTTGCCTCGAAAATTGGTTCTATCACACGTCGCACAGATGCTTGGACAACTCGGTCTCGTACTGTTGGAATTCCTAAAGGTCTTTGAGAACCATCTGCCTTTGGAATGTAGACTCGTTTTACAGGCCTTGGTTTGTATGTCCTACTTAATAATTCCTGTTGAAGGATTTGTACATTATCCTCCACACCATATTCGAAGGCTCTAATATCCACGCCATCTATTCCCGCAGAACCTCGATTCCGTTTTACCTCCAGGAATGCTTCCTCCATATTAGGATATGCCCATATTTTATCCATAAGGCTATACCATTTCCTCTGGTGATTCCTAAATCCCTCACGAAAGTTACCTTTTCCTTCTTGCTCGTTCATGATTCGTATTCCTTCCCTTTGGTATCCACGATTTTCTAGTCATTTAAGACAATGTTCGTTTCACCCATAAGTTACTCCGCCCCAGACGGTCTACCCTTCTGTTCGACCTCAGTTCTTCGGCTACCTACCTCACTGACTTCTGTCTGGCTCATGACAGCTTCCTAAGTTGGTTGACTTTTCTTCCATGGGCAGACGGGCTTCGCACCAATTCTCCACCTTTTGGGTGAAAGATTGCTTCTGTAACTCTGTACAGAATCTCTCGCCTTTGCGACCTTTCTGGCGAGATTAATCACTACTATCCCCTGCTCTGACTTCTTACCACCCATAATCCCAGCTTGTCCCTCACGGACTTGTCTGGGGGTTACCACCAAGTGGAGACGATAAGACCTCCTTGGGTCACGTCACCGAACTTTCCTCTGAACCCAGTCCTCATAACTTATAGAATCCTGTTGTGGGATTGGACACTCCCTTCTTTTGCAGGGTTATCCGATTCTATCAGCCAACATGGTTATTGTCGCCTGTTCCAGAGTTTGCCTTCAAGCCCTCCGCACATTCCCTCACGAGCATGCACTGCCTGTCAGCTATACACTTCCCATACTACGGCGTGTTTGGGACTTTCACCCTTAAGTTCGGAGCGCTGCCAAGCGCACAAAAATAGCAAATAAAAAAGGAATTTGCTATTTTTTGTAGAAATATATGTAAGAGATAAATTTAATAAAGGAGTGATTGTTATTTAAGAAAATTATGCTACAGCGTACGAAACCGTATGTATTACTTTGCTATGAGGCCCTATTCCGGTACCTCCTCCCACAGTATAGAGAAAACCAAACGCTCCAGGATGAATATGCGAGTTACCTAGCTGGTTATCGTGGTGAGCGAAATACGGATTACATTGTCTCCACTTATCCTCACAAAAACGCCTATATTTATCAAGGAATTCGCTTGAGGACTGGGCCATTCTTTTATCAAATTGATACGTTAATTATAACCCCATCATTTCTACTCATTATAGAAAGCAAAAATTTAAAAGGACAGCTTGAATATAACCCTAACACTAGGCAATTAGCCCAGGTGGATGGTAACCAAAAGAAAGCTTCTAAAAATCCGATTTTACAGGCAGAAACACAAAAAAGGCACTTAACTGCGTGGTTACAACAAACTGTGTTTCCACCAATTCCCATTAACACACTTGGTGTATCTACAAACCCCTCTTCAATTCTTACTTATTTAGACGAAACTATTTCACCTATCAACTTCATACAACTTGAATCCCTGCCAAGCTTGTTGGATCAACTTTACGAAACCAACACCAAAACCATATACGATCATACAACTATACGAAAACTCAATAAACGTTTACTAAAAGAAAACACTCCACAAAAACCTAATCTAATTAAACAATACAATATTACAGGCCGTCATTTTATTAATGGAATTAACTGCAATCATTGTAATTTCTCACCACTGCTCTATAAGAAACGTAAGTGGGTTTGTCAAAATTGTGGAAAAGAGGATGCTAAAGCACATGAACAAAAAATTTTAGATTATTTTTTGCTTTTTGAACCAACGATTACAAACCAAACATGTCGAGAAATTCTTCAACTTAAGTCCGCTAAAGCAACAAGACGCATCCTCTATTCAATGAATCTTGAATTTACCGGGAAAAATTATGGCAGAAAGTACCATAGTCCCCCATCAGAAAAATTCCCCCAAGATTCTTTTTTACCAATAGGAAAACAATCTATATTTAATGATTGAATCCATGTTTAGGTTCATATTCTTCCAAGGAATATGAGCCTTTTTAGTTCTACCTTCAGGTTCTTTTTGCAGCAACTTTTTTTATGTAATCTGTAGGACTATCCCCCTCTACTTTGGTGCCACCTCTTTCGGGCTTATCTTCTCCTCACTCGCGCTCATCTTCCCTCTCCTCTCGGGCTCATCTCCTCCAACCTCGGGTCCATCTCTCTCCATCGGACTCACCCCTTCAAACAAGCTCATCCCCCCAACTAAAAAACGCACCCCTCTCCCTGGGTGCGTTTCCCTCTTCTGCAACCTCCCATGCAATACGAAAATACTTTTTCTAGCCAAGACCTTGCTCCTTACGTTAAGTACTCTCCTACCATTCACCTCCTTAAGAGGATGATGATCATTGCATGTATTTGTTTATACTGAGGCTCCCGTTTCTTCGGTTTTGTATTTTTTTCGGGTTGCTTCTCCTCCTCGTAAATGTCGGATGGATTTGTGGTATTCTAGAATTTCTTTTACCTTTAGAGCTAATTCGGGATTTAGCTCTGGTAAGCGTTCTGTTAGATCTTTATGAACTGTGCTTTTGGAAACACCAAATTCTTTTGCTATCACCCGGACGGTCTTTCTTGTTTCTACGATATGCTCTCCGATCCTGATAGTTCTTTCTTTGATGTAATCGTGCACACCTTTCGCCTCCCTATGTTGAATATTTCTGAGGTGTCATTCCAGAGACTAGGTGATCCGAAAAATGAATAGTGGTCATTTTTCGACTGTCCACCTTTACAATACGTAAAGAATGGATGTTCCGTGGCTGTGACGTCGATAGCTAACAGGTACTTAGTTACATATATGGTATAAATTGGAATTTATATAATGAAAAGACGTTATGTTCATATGTATGTATACGTTTTAAATGCATTGCGATTTTATGTGTTAGGTTTATATGTAATCAAGCAAATACGATGTGTAATAGAAGAGCCACATAAGCTCTCACCTCAGACTTACTGAATGCTTGGTTTGTAACATTTTATTAACGGATGGGGGGGATTATGATTAAAATTCCATTTAATCGCAAGGGGGACAAGATGTTTTTTAATTTTAGTTAGAAAATTCCCCCATTTACCATTAACAGGCATAAAAATAACCAAAAGTACACGAGGCACTTTTGGTTATATATGAAAGGATTCAGCTTATTATGCTATCAAAATTATATTAGTCGACGGTACCATACTCAGGATCTGCAGTTACTGAACTAACCGGTTGAATTATCGTGAAGAGAACTATAAAACTTAGAAATAGGCAAAAGCTTAACTTTTTAATATTCTCCATTTTATTCCCCCTCTCGTATAAGACATTACCTTCAATAAGCTGAATCCTATCATAACCCAATTAGAGATTTTGCATGGCTGTCATCGGTAACCTGCTAAAGAAATAGTCACTTCTTTCCACAAACATTCTACAAGCTTCAGATAAAATGTTCTTATCCTGTTTCGCTAGTCCCATATAATACATCTTAAACGGGCTAGTCGTATAAATATCCTCTAATAGCGTAATTGCCTTCTCATTATTTCCTTTAGCAATTTCTAAATGTGCTTGTTCACTTATATCGTCGGTGATAATGCCATTTGGCTTACGAAAATGTGCAGCTAAAAATGGAATGGAAAAATTCTCTATTTGACGGACATAGCCCGTAAGATTGTTTTGTTTAGCTATTTTGAATGCTTCCTTCATATGGTACATACCTTGGTAGTACGTATCAAATGTGTAAGATAAACCTAAATTCATATGAAGGCCAATTTTAGTTGGGGAACTATTTGTCTGGTTCAATGCACGAAACGCATATTTCCTTGCAATTATTAATTCATTTCGCTTCCAATAATAGAAAAATAGTTTTTGATATAGTCTCAAGTTTAAACAGGAAAGCATGAAATTATCTTGAATTGGTTCAAACAGTTCATATTGCTTTTCTAAGAAGTTACCAATCTTACCAAAATCCATTTGGTAAAAATAGGTATCTATAATGGTAATTTCTATTAAGCATCTTAATTCAGGATCTGACGTTTTGATTTCCTTCAACCTAGCTCTCATTTTTCCCATACTGGAAGACTCATTCATTCGACGTTCTAGCATAATTTGATATACTTCCGCCCAGGTTTGGTTAGAGGCATCATTGGATAGTGAGTTTTTGGCAATTAATATTTTTAGATCCTCAAAATATCCATTAATATATAGAAACTCCATTCCTTTTTTCTGAATTTCTTTGGAGGACGATTGTAAGCAAAATTTTCTAGTTAATTCTAACACTTTTTGTTCTTCATGTTCTTGGGAAAGTAATAAGATAACTTGTCCGATTGTTAATTCTGGACTTTCTACCATTGACGCCATGTTATCTGCTAGGAGATTTAGGTTTCCGAAGCTCATTTTTGGTTATTCCACCCTTTCAAACTTGTACGATATATCACATGTTATCTATGAATTAGTACATTTCTTGGTAGAGTTAGTATTTATGCAATATATTAAATCTAGTATTTTTTCACTAATTCATATTACCATACATTCAAGTGAAAAAGGGTCGTAATCGTTCGACATATTTTTCAAGAGAAATGGTGATTTATCGGATATTTTAGCGATAGATAGGGACTTTTTATATAGAAATATTACATAATATTGCAGCGTTTTTTTGCAATCGTGTTAAATCTGCATTTATAGGAAAATTTTACTAGTTAGATTGATGTTACTGTAGTGGATAAGTAGGAGGGGTAGACAAAGGATTTATGGTACAAATGAGGAACAAAACCCTCGCTTCAGAAATATATTAGCACTTAGTTCGGGGGTGACATCTGTTTAGGGAGAACCTCGCAATTTATTCTTTGGGCTTTATCAGAGCACAAGCACGACTTCAACTAGAAAAAGCCCCCCGCATTTTCTTCTTTACACCTTATCACTGCTTAATTGACGACATCGGCTCAAGGAGAATCTCGCAATTTTTTCTTTGGACTTTACCAGAGCATAAGTACGACGCCTACTCGAAAAGTCCCTCGCAGTGGCTTCTTTACACCTTATCACGGCTCATTGGGTGACATCGGCTCAAGGAGGACCTCGCAATTTCTTCTTTGGACTTTATCGGAGCATAAATGGGACATCTACTCGAAAAAGCCCTCGCAATACCTACTTTGTTCCTGGCGGCTGCTCAAGTCAGGCTACTACATAGGTAATCCTCCGTGCATCCTTGCACCGAGGAAGCCCACTACGTCAACATTGCTAGTAGACTCGTAGTAAATCACGGGGTATCTGAGCTGTGTCCACTTTCGACTACACCTATATCCGGAACTAGTATCTTGTATCCTTCCGTTTTACATTAACTTCTTTTTAATAGTGCCCCTGCCCCATCAGCCTGAAAAACTGTTATACTTCTTATCTTCTAAAAAGAATAGAGTAGGCGCATGAATCACTCATGCGCCTCTCGCAGTTCCGTACGTGCGGGTCATCGCATACGGCTCCTCCATGATTATTCCCTTTGGGAATGATGTTCATTGTAAATATCAACCAGAGAAACAAGACCAATTTCCACAAACTTTTTGTTTGGAATTGCTGTGTGTACTGGGGTTGATAAGGAACTTCTCCAATTGTACATTCGCAATTGTGGTAGTTCGCCTTTCCAGTTTCTTCTCCTCAGCTCTCTGTGGAGTTTCCTAATCTTTCTCCAACTTCTAAGTTGAACCATCCTTAGCCTTCTTCGAATCCATGAATCCAGTTCTTGGAATAAGGATTTGACATGTCCATGCCCAAAATAGTTTCCCCAACCTCGGAGATAGGTGTTCAGCCTTTTCCTAACTAAATCTTCAAGATTGACCGTTTGATTCTTCCTAGTAATTTCCTTTACCTTCGTTTTGAATTTCTTTAACGATTTAGATGATGGTTTCATCCATCTTCCTCTAGTGAATTCGTGTCCTAGAAATACAAATGGCTCTTCCAGATTGTTGACTATCTTCGTCTTTTCAGGGTGTACTATTAGACCTAATTCTGTCTCCAAGAATCGGATTACTGATTTTAATACTCTTTCAGCGCCTTTTCTTGATTTACAACATATTACGAAGTCATCGGCATATCTTGTAATTCGATGTCCTCTTTTTGTCATGACTTCATCAAGAGAATGAAGGTAGATATTGGCGAGAAGAGGGCTAATAACCCCACCTTGCGGGGTGCCCTTCTCATTCAAGTAAAAGCTTCCATCTTCCATAATTCCAGCTTCGAGGAAACTTTGGATTAAATTTAGAACACTGCCATCCACAATTTCTTCCCTTACCGCCTCTATCAGCCTATCTTGCGGTATGGTATCAAAGTATGATTTCAAATCAGCATCAATTACATATATGTAACCGTCGGTTAAGTCTTTCTGGATTTTTTCCAGTGCCATATGGGCACTACGTTTAGGTCTAAATCCAAAACTGCAATCCAAGAACTTTGCCTCGAAAATTGGTTCTATCACACGTCGCACAGATGCTTGGACAACTCGGTCTCGTACTGTTGGAATTCCTAAAGGTCTTTGAGAACCATCTGCCTTTGGAATGTAGACTCGTTTTACAGGCCTTGGTTTGTATGTCCTACTTAATAATTCCTGTTGAAGGATTTGTACATTATCCTCCACACCATATTCGAAGGCTCTAATATCCACGCCATCTATTCCCGCAGAACCTCGATTCCGTTTTACCTCCAGGAATGCTTCCTCCATATTAGGATATGCCCATATTTTATCCATAAGGCTATACCATTTCCTCTGGTGATTCCTAAATCCCTCACGAAAGTTACCTTTTCCTTCTTGCTCGTTCATGATTCGTATTCCTTCCCTTTGGTATCCACGATTTTCTAGTCATTTAAGACAATGTTCGTTTCACCCATAAGTTACTCCGCCCCAGACGGTCTACCCTTCTGTTCGACCTCAGTTCTTCGGCTACCTACCTCACTGACTTCTGTCTGGCTCATGACAGCTTCCTAAGTTGGTTGACTTTTCTTCCATGGGCAGACGGGCTTCGCACCAATTCTCCACCTTTTGGGTGAAAGATTGCTTCTGTAACTCTGTACAGAATCTCTCGCCTTTGCGACCTTTCTGGCGAGATTAATCACTACTATCCCCTGCTCTGACTTCTTACCACCCATAATCCCAGCTTGTCCCTCACGGACTTGTCTGGGGGTTACCACCAAGTGGAGACGATAAGACCTCCTTGGGTCACGTCACCGAACTTTCCTCTGAACCCAGTCCTCATAACTTATAGAATCCTGTTGTGGGATTGGACACTCCCTTCTTTTGCAGGGTTATCCGATTCTATCAGCCAACATGGTTATTGTCGCCTGTTCCAGAGTTTGCCTTCAAGCCCTCCGCACATTCCCTCACGAGCATGCACTGCCTGTCAGCTATACACTTCCGCCACTACGGCGTGTTTGGGACTTTCACCCTTAAGTTCGGAGCGCTGCCAAGCGCACAAAAGAAATCCTAGCTTGTTAAATTGCTAGGATTTCTCTTCATTACTCCTCTGAGTCAGAAGATGAATCAGGAGTATCTTCCGGTGAATCTTCGTTATCATTTTCGTTATCATTTTCGTTTTCGTTTTCTGCTGGTTGTTCCTCATCCACATTTTCAGAATCTACTTCTTCAGATGATGTACTAGAAGTATCTTGCTCTTCGGAAACATCCTCTGATTTGCCTTCATCCAGCTTACTTACAGGTTGGTTAAAGAATGCTTCAGGGTTAAATACTTGATCAGCTTTTCTAATTTCAAAATGTACATGGGTACCATGGTTTTTACCGAAGTTGTTCTCTCCAGCAGTACCAATTACATCACCCTGCTTGACTTCATCCCCTGCTTCCACACCAACTTCTCCAAGACTAGCATAATAAGTTGTCACGTCATTGTCATGTGATAGAATGACAACATTTCCTAGTAATGGATCTTCCTTCACTTCCATAACAGAGCCACTAAGTGCTGCCAATACATCAAATGCCTCACCGTCTGGATAAACGATGTCAACACCTGTGCTTTGGTAATAGCGGTTGTTATGAAGGATCAGTGCACTTTCTTGATCTTCTTGGGATGCATTGTAATCAAAGAATTTCGTTACGATTTCTGCTTGTTCCTGATCGGCAACAGGCATCTTAATAACTTCTTGATTTTCCATTACGGGCTGTGCATCCTCATGTGGATTCGGATTATAATTATCACTTAACTCTTGGTCATCCCCAGCCTGTGGTAATTGATTGTCCATATTTTGATACCAAACTACTACTGCTAGTAAAATTGCAGCAATCGTTAAGTATACAGCAGGGAAAAACCATTTTTTACGGAAAATACTTTGCCAACCTTTTTTTGGCGCTTTGTTTTCCTCTTTCATCTAACATCACCTCAACAACCATTCTGAACAGAAAAGAAAAAAACTATACATTCTCTTACACTTTTTTTGTTTTTTCATGCATTTTTCTTTTCCTTTTGGGGATATTAAGACATTTACGTAGCAGAAAAAGGGGAGTTATGAGAGTTTCATATCCAATTCTTCAGCTATTTTTATGTTTAGTAGGTACTCGAAGCAACAAGAAAATGAGGGAATCGGGTAAGAAAAAAATGACTATAGAAGTGTTTTTTACTAATAAGCTTACTAAGCACTTCCAATAAAAAACCCAAATAGACATAGACTGAGCTATACTATTTGGGTTTCGTACCTTGATTAATTAAATGATATGCTTAACTTTTATCTAAGTCAGGCTCTTTCTCTTCTTCTTCGATACCAGATAAATCCTCCGGTACCAGCACCTACTAGAAGAATAATAGAGATAATCACTCCAGGTAAGATTGAGGATTTAGAATCAGATTTAGACTCTATAAAAGAGCTTGCTACCTCTTCTATATCGCTACTTGCCAACTCATTTTCTTCCTCATCTTCGGTAGAATCCTCTTCTCCAGATTCCTCAGATTCAGCTTCCTGTTCCTCCGTTGAAGACATTTTAGACTTTTCTTCTTTCTCTTCATTTGTTTCGGATTGCTTGTCTACCTTCTGAGCAATTTCTGTTTTATTGTCCTGAGTCACTGATGATGGTTTAGATTCAGGTTTAGTTGAATTAGATGCCTCTTGCTTCGGTTTAATAGTTGTTGTGGATGTTTCTTGCTTTGGACTTGTGTTGGTTGATGTTTCTTGTTTCGGTTTGGTATTTGTTGATGTCTTTTGGTTTGGTTTCTTGCTTGGGTTGTTCTTTTGGTTGGGTTGGTTTTGGTTCTTGTTTTGGTTCTTCCTTAGGTTGAGTTGGTTTAGGGTCTGGTTTTGGTTCTTCTTTAGGTTGAGCTGGTTTTGGTTCTGGCTTTGATTCTTCCTTAGGTTGAGTTGGTTTAGGGTCTTCTACTTTTTGAATGTAGACCGTTAATATGGAATGTCCATATGGGTGTTGGGGTGTTCCCATTTTAAATTCCTGAGCGTTTTGAGTTACAGCCATAGTTACTGCACCGACAAGCTGAAATGTGTTCGTTTCAGCAAAATAGTAACCTTGAATTCTTCCTTCACATGGGCCACTAGCTTGAGCCCTATTATCCCAATCATGTTTATTTGAAATAATAGTCATTTCACATTTCCCAGGTTGTAACTCTTCAGCACCTACTATTGCAGGAAGTATACTAATCATTAATAAAACTGCTACTGACTAGTAACAAAATCTGTTGCCTACAAAATTGTTAATATCTCAAGGAATTATTTATAAAAAGCTATTATTAAAGCCAAATTTCTCTATAAATTATTGCAGGTGGTGTTAGCTTTCGCTGGTACACCCCAATTAGCACCAATCAAAACCACCAGTGTGAACTGGTGGTTTGCTCTGCGGCTGGAAGCCTCTATTACCGGCCTCGGCCTTAAAGGCCCACCGAACAGTTTCCCTTCTGCACCACATTCACTCACTGATTCTAAAGAATCTCTTATTTCTTTTTATTTTTTTGTCCTGTAAACGGATCAAATTCTTCGAATATAGTTAATTGATCTGACATGTAATCTTCTTTTAGCTGATTCCTCATGTATTCTTGTATTTGCTTTCTATTTCGGCCCACTGTATCAACATAGAATCCTCGACACCAAAACTTTCTATTTCCATATTTATATTTCAAGTTGGCATGTCGATCAAATATCATCAAGCTGCTCTTCCCTTTTACATAACCCATAAATTGAGATACAATATTAATTTTCAATTTTTCCACTCCTTTTATTTTGTTATACCCAAAGACAAAAAAACAATTAACTTGGTGCCCCCTCTCAAAAACTTAATGTATACGCTATGAATACGAGTCTATCATTAAGTTTCAATATTTTAAATGTTCTAAATACTCATTTTAAATCATACATTTTATGTTATTATTATGGTAGATAGGTACAAATAATCATCTGGACTTGCTTGTCTGGTTATAGATCAACTTTGTTGATTTAGAATTCGTACAATTGAAATAGCAAGCTTTTGAATATGAGCCTGTTTGCACAGGCGAAAGGAGTGACAATATGTCTAAAGATAAACAACAGTGGTATCCTAGTATAGTGGGCTTAGGTGCATTTGTGCTCGGTACTATTTTGAACTTGATACTTGGTCCCGACATTTATGTCATACTTGGTTTTTTAACTGCGGCGATAATATTAACTAGCGCAAATACTATCTATCTGTTTTACAAAAAAAAGAAATCGACGAGGAGACGGAAATAAACCCGTTGTAAATCCGCATTTTCCTGACAATCCCCCATAACTAATGACAAATTAATCTCTTGTTATTAGTTATTTTACTTTTGGGGGGAGTACAGGAAACGCAATACATTTGTGTTATTAGTCAGCTACCATCACACTAATTACTTTTTTCATAATAATTTCCGCCTCACTAGTCTGTTGTCACTATAATCATTTTTGAATAAAAAAAAGCGCTCCACGGAACGCATATCAGTTGCTTCCTTCTGCTACCCTTCCAATAATTACCCGCATACCCCTTACATAATTTTTAAATGGTAAGTGGATTAATTTTACTATTACGTTTATTCATAGACTCCTGCTTTTCTTATGATATTTCCAATAGCAGCTAAGCACCGAGGACTTCTTGTAGCATTAGACCACCTAATCTATAATCGTCATTTATGTAATGGAGTTGAATAGTTTTATTACAATTATAAAGTTCGATATGCTCTAAAATTATAGCATCTAGGTATAAAGAATCACTAGTAGGTGAAACTCCACCACTAGTAGATTCAAATTATCCGGATGGTTATGATTATTTTCCCTAACAAAAAACCTCCAGAACTAAAGATCAGGAGGCAATTCTTATTGTATCAAATTCGTTCACTGCATAACCAATGCTGGTACTGTATCATCTAGACTGCTTACTTCTACATCCTTGTAGTAATACTTTACGATATCTTCATATGTCTTTCCTTCTTTAGCCATTCCATTCGCACCGTATTGGCTCATTCCGACACCGTGTCCATTTCCTTTCGTCGTAAAAATTAGGTAGTCATTTTTTTGTTCGATTGTAAAATCGCTTGAGCGTAATTGAAGCTTTTCGCGTACTTCACGACCTGAAAAGGCGTTACCTGCCAAGTTTAATTCATCAACGCGATTACTTTCTGTTCTTGTTACATCAATAGTAAGCTTTTTTTCCGCTGGTAAATCAATCCCGAGTGCCTCTTCCACTTGCTCCAAGGAAAAGACTTCTTGGTCTAAATAGTATGGTGAGTCCTCATCCCATGGGCTTGGCACACTCCGTAAGTATGGAATTTCGTTCACATAGTAATCCTCGGAATTCTCGGTATACCCATTACTTGTCGAGAAGAACTGCGGATCAATAGGCTTATCCTTATACGTAATAATTTTCCCCTTTGTAGCCATAACCGCTTCGGATATTTTCTCCATATTCTTCTGATAGTTCTTGCCCCACTTCGCACGTAGCTCAGCATCATCATTATAAACCTGGTCTTGAATCGTATCCGTGACATTGGAAGCCGCTTCCTCTGTTTGGTACATCATTTTATTGACAATATAGGTTCTTGCTGCCAGAGCCTGAGCCTTTAATGCTTCTGTTTCAAATTCAATTGGCATTTCAGATGCCACAACCCCCATGACATATGTCTCTAGTGGTACATTTTCCACTACCTCACTTTGAGCTCGCATTACTGCAACTTCGACAGCCGAATCATCTACCAACACTTCTTCCTGTTCCGGTGTTTGCTTATGTTCAATAGATTGTGACAATACCTCTGTACTCGAGATAAATGGAAGAACAACTAATGTCGGAACAGCCAGAATGAGAAAAGATATACTGAACAGAAATAAAGCCGGATATTTCCATTTTAAGCGCCCTCTATTCATAGGAAGGGGCTTCATATTTGATACGTTCGACAACCGTCTTTGAAGAGATTGATACTTTGATGCAGCTTTTTTCTTTTTTAATTTCTGGATTTGTTTCATAGAATTTTTGCGATTTTTCAATAGGGCATCCTCCTCTTTTAGACTTTTTCATATCTAGTAATCCTATTATTAAACTTATACAGTTCGTGAAAATAATAGAACTAGAAATTAAAAAATCTACTGTTGAAAGAGTTAATAGGACAACTAACCAGGGGGGTGGGTGCATCTTTTCGGGTTCTGGGCACATCTTATCCTAAGTTGGGCTCATCTCTCCGGCGGGTGGGTCTATCTGACCTGGGGGCGGGCTCATCTTTCCGGGAGTTGGGCGCATCTTATCCTGAGTTAGGCTCATCTATCGGGCGGGTGGGCCTATCTGACCTAGGGGCGGGCTCATCTTTCCGAAGTTTGGGCCTATCTGATCCGAGCGCGGGCTCATCTTTTCTGGTTTTGGGCCCATCTGACCAAGGAACGGGCTCATCTCACTACCACTCGGGCTCATGTCCTCCAATTTCGGGCCCATCCTCCCCAGAAAAGAGCACCTCCCCCTAACCTAACACAGCCCCCCCACCGTTACTACACCACAAAAACAGCATTATCTCATCCCATGTTGCTTCTCAATACTCAAAATACTTCTTTTCCTATATACTAAAACATGTATAGGCATATTTCCCCATTATTTTCCACATCTCAGATTAACCTATCCTATTTCCCATGATGCAAGGTATCACTGGATAAGATTTGTAGCTTTCATTTAAAACTTGTCCTATATTGGCAAGGTAGTTTCATATACTTTTATTACAAGATTTAACGGTAATGTTAGACATAAACACCATCATTTAACCATAAAGGAAAGGAGGAATTCGGATGCCATTCAAAAGGATACACGGTAGGAACGTTCATTATCAGCTGCATAATCCCTCTTCGAATCCTAGCACCGACGAGACGGTCATCTTCGTTCACTCGAACGCAGTCGATTTGCGTGCCTATGATTCAATCCTCAAGAATTTAGAATGTAACTATCCCATTTTACGTTACGACTTAAGAGGGTATGGGAAGAGCGAAAATGATATTCCCATAAACGAGCTGACGATTCAACACTTTATTATGGACCTACATGATTTAATAGATGCCTTACACCTAAAGTCTGTCCACCTTGTAGGCTGGCAATTAGGTGCACTGATTAGCGCAGGCTATGCTGCTCAATTCCCTACTATGGTAAAGACGGTTATGCTGATGGCAATGCCATGCCATCCTCCACATATGATTGAAAGTATCCGTACTCATCGCAGGGAATTATCAGCAAATCAAAAGGAAATTCCCTTTGATTACCTTGAAGCTATGGCCACTACGTTACCAAAGGGACACCCAGAACTGAAACGGCTGCGGGAATATGCTAAAGGAATTGAATTTGAATTATATGTTAAAGTGATGGATCTAAGTGTAAGCGCTGATCCGATTACTCCTATCAAGCAAATTTCTTGCCCGGTGCTCATATTATCCGGGGCAAAGGAGAGGCTATTTCCGTTTCATTATTTAAAATTACATACCGTGCATATTCCGCATTGCCATCATTTAATCATTCCAAATGCAGCAAGCTTCATCGTTTTGGAGCAACCAAAATTGATTGCTCAAATTATCGATGACTTTGTCACAGAGCAGCATGATACACCCGCTATAAAAGATTCTTTTATCCAAGATTTAGGGGAATCTATGCTTGAGTATGTCAATCAAATTCAAAACGAATGGTTACATAAGCTCCATGCTCATAAGCAGCTGCAAGTTAAAATGCTAGGATATTTTCGTGTTACGATTCAAGGTAAGCCTAGTGAAGTCGGATGGATTGAACTACCCCCACTTAACCTCCTTGCAGGATGTTTGAAGTGGGGGATTCTTGGGAACAGAGCGTACTTGTTCGTGGTATTTCTTAACTAACAGCGGTTTCTCTTCTTTACCAAGCTATCCCCGTAGTCCCTACGGTTTTATAGGTTGTTTAAGCCGAAGCTACGATTCGTAATCCTTCAGCTAGAATATTTTTACTTGCATTGACATCTCGATCATGATGCGTGTGACAGGCTGGACACGTCCATTCCCTTACCGCAAGCGACTTCTTGCCAGTGTGATGTCCACAAGCAGAACATCGTTGACTAGATGGGAACCACCTACTTATTTTCACCAGGGTTTTACCATACCAATCCGCTTTGTACTGTAATTTCGTCACAAAACTAGACCATGATACGTCAGCGATAGATTTCGCTAGTTTATGATTGCGCAACATTCCTTTCGTGTTCAAGTCTTCGATACAGATGACATCGTGGTTTTTGATGATAGCTGTACTGAACTTGTTCAGAAAGTCGGCACGTTGATTCTGCACTTTTTCATACAATCTTGCTACTTTTCGTTTTTGTTTTTGATAGTTTTTGGCATCGAGTAAGTTGATTCCGTTGTTTCTCGCATGCAACGCACGTCTGGATAGTTTGCGTTGTTCTCGTTTTAACTTCTTTTCCATGTTGGAAGTAAACTTGTTATTGTCAATCTTGCGACCATCAGAAAGTATCGCAAAGTCCGTGATGCCTAAGTCGATTCCGATAGCGGATGCTGTTTTTGCTAATGGTTGTATGTCTGTTTCTGCCAGTATAGAGATGAAATATTTCCCGCTTGGATTACGTCTAATGGTAACATTGATGATACGACCATGTACTTCACGGCTTTTGGCAAAGCGAACGAGCCCTAATTTAGGTAGTTTGATTTTGTTCCCTTCCATGGAGATATTTCTGTTGGTCTGCTTCGTTGTGTAGGATTGAACCGGATGCTTTTTGGACTTAAATCGCGGGGCTTTATTTTGCTTTTGAAAGAATCTGGAGAAGGCATCAGAGAGGTTTCGGAGGGAAGTTTGGACTGCGATGCTGTCTACTTCTTTTAACCAGCTTAATTCCTTTTTCAATTGAGGTAATTGAGCAGAACAAGCGTTATACGTCAGTCCTTTTCCGGTTTGTTTGTAGGTATCGTTCCATTTTGCTAAAAAATGGTTGAAGACAAAACGAGAACAGCCAATGGTTTTCGCAATCTGTTTTTTCTGTTCATTTGTTGGGTAGATGCGGAATTTGTAGGCTTTTTTGACGAGCATTGCTTTCACCTCTCTCGGTATCTGATACCTCTATTATACCATATGTTGCATGGTGGATAGGCCATTTCAGGGAAGAATGGAAGCACTTGAATAGTCGGACAAGAGATGGCGATTCATCTCCCACCTACTCATTTCCCATTCCTTGAGGTGGGAGTCTTCTCGCCTATTGATGATAAACGATTTGCTAAACAATTACTGCTTTACCTGTTACTGAACCGCTCCACAACGAGGGAGAATATTTGTGAGGCACTATGGCCGAATATGCCGATTCAACAAGCAAGAGCAAATCTACGAGTATATTTATCTCATCTACGAAAGCTATTAACCATTCCTGATAGTGAGTACTCCTTTTTAATCATTGATGGTAGCCATGTATATCTTCAAGGAGACATCCATTGCGATGTAACCACTTTACTAGAACAAATTCGCGAAGCAATGAAAGAGCGCATACCGAGTATTCGGCAACAGCTTATTGACCAACTAGTTCAATCTCTCCCCATAGAACTTATAGAGGATACCCAAGCCACCGATTGGCTATTAGCATGGCATACGCAACTAGAAGAAGACATCATCGAACTTGTTCTCTGGAATGCTCAGCAATACCAAAAGCAAAAGGACTATGATTCAGCAATTCACCAGTTAAAAAAAGCGTTACAATTTTCTCCGGATATGGAACTCTATCAATGCTTAATCGACATCTATGAGGAAATTGGAAACCTAGATAAAGCAATGAAATGGCGGCAAAGAATGAAGCAATTCGATCACCTTTGAGGAAAAAAGATAGGCAATTCCTTGGTACTGAAATGAGTTGAATAAAATGGCATAGATAGTAAGGGTACAAAAATGATTTATGTACCCTTACCCTTTGCCAGCCAGGGGGACATTGAAACTTTCTAAGTAAAATCCACCTCTCCCTCCTTCCAAATAGCTTACCTTACATTCACGATTGGTTCTCGGATCTGGCTTTTCTTCCCTTTTTCATGATATAAATGACAAGCTACATAATGATTCTCCTCTACCTCTTGCCATTCTGGTTTTTCCTTTCCGCAAATATCCATCGCTAATGGACAGCGGGTTCGGAACACACAGCCACTTGGTGGATTGATTGGACTTGGCAATTCCCCTTGTAGGATAATTCGTTCCCTTGACTCTTCGATATCTGGGTCTGGAATTGGGATAGCGGAAAGTAGTGCTTGAGTATAAGGGTGAAGAGGATTTTCATAGAGATGCTCACTATCCGTCAGCTCTACCATATTTCCTAAATACATGACACCGATCCGATCTGAAATTTGCTTTACCATCGATAAGTCATGAGCAATGAATAAGAACGTAAGCCCCTTTTCCTCTTGTAGTTCCTTTAGTAGATTGACTACTTGTGCTTGAACCGATACATCCAGTGCCGAGATTGGTTCATCCGCTATAATGAAATCAGGGTTAAGTGCTAACGCGCGGGCAATACCAATCCGTTGTCGCTGCCCACCACTGAATTCATGTGGATAGCGGTTTGCATGGTCACGGTTTAATCCTACCTCTTCTAGCAATTGATAAACTCTCTCCGTTTGTTCTTGTTTTGTTTTATATAGTTTATGAACCTCCATTGGCTCCGCAATAACCTCTCGTACGGTAGAGCGTGGGTTTAATGATGCATACGGGTCCTGGAAAATCATTTGCATTTTTTGACGTAGTTGGAACATCTTCTTCTCATCTAATTCATGCACATTCTGTCCTTTAAACAGAACCTCTCCTTCTGTCCGGTTATAAAGACCGATAATCGTTCGCCCAATCGTCGACTTTCCACAGCCAGATTCCCCTACCAGTCCAAAGGTTTCCCCTTTGTTCACATGAAAGGTGACATCATTAACCGCCTTTAAAACCTGGTTCTTTCCCAGGTCAAAATATTTTTTCAACTGTTTAACTTCTAATATCTTTTCTGCCACCATATTCTACACACCTGCCGATTCCCAATATCGTCTCGCTATACAGAGCTCTTTCTCGTATTTTGTATCTTTCAAACTAATAATCTCAATTCCTCTTCCAGTCATTGGCGAATGAATCATCTTTCCATCCCCATAATAAAATCCAACATGATGAATACTTCCTTTTCCTTCTTCATAAGCAAAAAATAATAAGTCACCAGGGAGTAGTTGGTCAAAAGGAACCTCCTTGCCAAATGCAGCTTGATCGGATGCATCTCTACTAATCTGATAACCATTAGCCTTATGCATATTATAGGCAAAACCAGAGCAATCATAGCCAAACGAACTCATACCACCCCAGAGGTATTGTAATCCTACATACGCTTCAGCTGCTTCTATCATGCTATCTCCATTCCCTTTAGGACCGCCTTTATCCGTAGGAAAGATTTCTACTACCTGCTTCGGTAAAAATCTCGAACCATCTGGTGTCATAACCTCAACCCGGTCCCCCTTAACCTGTACCACTGGTAAGCACGTCATATAGCTCAATTTAAGTAACTTTTCTCCCGATTCATTCTCTAACCAAGCATGCTTTTCCCGAATTACGGCAGTTTCTGGTCGAATCCAGGAGGTTTTAGATACTGGCTGCAATTGTTTCAACGGCACCCATCCTGGATACCCGTTCGAATCCTTTTTTGAAGGCTGGCTTGGTATCGTAACCTTTGCCCATTCCCCCTCTATTTCTGTAACAACAGCGATTTCCCCATATAGCAACTGTGTCTGTACACGATTATCATTACATAAGGCCACTTTTTCCTCGTTAGATAACGCCGCTAACCATTTTTCTATATTAGTTGGATTAGCGATTCCCGGTTGGTCTATTTCTCTTGTAGACTCGGGATTCGTCCAAACAGTTGCCACCTGAACTGTGGCAACATGGAATGAATCTGGTAATGGAAAATCTTGCTTAAACATACATCGTATCCCCTTTCCAAATGGTGATTTAGTGTTCCACTAGGTATTCTTCATTTAATGCTTTGATTCCTAATCCAGCTTCCTCACCGAATGAGATAGCGCTATCACTGTAGGTAATCCCACCTTGGATCAGGTCCGCCGCTAGCATTAATGGGGCGTCAAAATCATAATAGTGTACATTAGGCTGACTAGCAGCGAAATGTGCTGCAGCTGTAATACCAATTTTCGTTTCAATCATACTACCAACCATACACATTACCCCATAAACATCTGCTAGTTTCGCTATTTTAATGGCCTCCTGTATGCCACCAGATTTCATTAGTTTTATATTGATTAAATCGGCCGCTCCTAGCTCTAAGACTGTCTTTGCATCACTTGCGGAAAAGACACTTTCATCTGCCATAATGGGAATCTGGGTATTATCGGTGACATATTTTAACCCTTGTAGGTCATGTGCTTTTACCGGCTGCTCGATAAATTCAATTCCTAATCCAAGCTCTTCCATCTTTTGAATGGCTCGGACTGCTTCTTTTGGATTCCAACCTTGGTTAGCATCTAACCGTATCGTAATATCCGGCCCTACACGTTTACGGATCGCTTGAATACGTTGGATGTCTTTCTCGATGACATCTTTTCCTACTTTTACCTTCAGGACAGAAAAACCATCCTTCACATATGCTTCTGCATCCTGTGCCATTTCTTCCGGACTATTAACACTAACGGTATAATCCGTTGCGATATTCGTTTGATAGCCTCCTAAAAATTGCCCAAGGCTCATATTGGCATGTTGTGCAATACAGTCATAAATCGCCATATCCACTGCTGCTTTTGCACTTGTGTTCCCAACGATGACATGATTCAGCTTTTCAAAAATCCGTTCTCGCTCTAGGCATGACACCCCGATTAGAGCAGGGGAAATAACGTTTGTAATCGTATAATGAATACTAGCTAATGTATCACCTGTAATGACATGGGTAGGTGGTGCCTCCCCATAGCCAATGATGCCATTATCACAGATAACCTTTACTACAATGGTTTCAGCCACTGTCACGGTTCTGAGTGCGGTTTTAAAAGCCTTCTTCAAAGGAATGGCAGCGCTAAACGTTTCTATTTGCTGTATTTTCATTATTCTTGAACCCCCGGACATATGGTTAAGGTTTTATTTACGGTATTCAAAGTCGCTTCTGTACCTAATGGAACAGCGAAGTGCGGGAAGCAATGCCCAATTTTAAAGCCTGTCATTACCGGACAATGTAAGTCACCCAAATAATATTCGAACACTTCTTTTAATGATAAGGAAGACTTATCCTTAGGGTCAGCATTGGCAAAGTCCCCAATAACAATTCCCGATACTTGATCTAGTTTCCCCGCTAGCTTCAATTGATTTAGCATAGAATCGATTCGGTATGGGAGCTCCCCTATATCTTCCAAACAAAGGATTTTTCCATTTGTTTCAATTTCAAATTCCGTTCCCAGTGTACTCGTAATAAGGGAAAGATTTCCCCCTACTAATGCCCCAGTACCTTCTCCTTCTACTAGCACTTCGAGTGGCGCTATACGCTCGTCATAAACAAGGGTTATTGGATGAAATAATTGGCAAAAGGAGTTGCTAGATATTTCATCAAAACTCGGGTCTGCTATGTCAGAGGCGGGCATCGGTCCGTGAAAGGTAACAAGTCCGGTCTTTTGCCTAATCGCAGTATGTAAGTAGGTAATATCACTATATCCCCACATAATTTTGGGATTGTCTTTTATTAACTCGTAATCAATCGAGGCAGCTATTCTCCCGGTTCCATAACCACCGCGCGCAAAGATAATGGCGCTGACTTCTTTATCGGCAATCATATCATGCAAATCTCTAAGGCGTTGTTCATCTGTTCCGGCTAAATAACCATATGTTTGATTGATATATTTCCCTAGCTTCACGTTGAGACCTAAATTCGTGAAAAAAGGAATAGCTTGTTGGAGGCGTTTCATATCTGGAGGGCTTGCAGGGGCAACTACACCAATGGTATCACCTTTACATAACTTTTTAGGAAGTAGCATCTGAATACCTTCTTTCTGTATGTAGATAATGAATGAAAAAGGAGTAGCTCACACTATCAGTGAGCCAATCCTTCGTTAAAAAAGTTTACTTCCGAGAGCGTCAAATTGTGTACATAGCCATGCAAACAGAAGACGCGAGAGAAGCCTTCTCCTATATGCAATGCTTCGATTAAATCCTTCCCTTATCTACTTACATCAACTATACACCCAATCCCTTTTGCTTATTTCTTATCCGCATACTTCAAGTCAAAGTATCCAACAGGGTGGCGTAGGATTCCTTCCACACCATCTGCTTCTAGTACTACAGTATTGTAGTAACGAATCGGGAATGCCATCATTTCATCTGCTAGCATTTTTTCCGCTTCGTATAAAGCCTCCCAACGCTCTTCTTCATCGGTTGCGGATTTACCTTTAGCGATTAAAGCATCATATTCTTCACTAGAGAAACCAGTACGGTTCATGTAAGAATCCGTGACAAAGCTCTCTAAGAAGTTAACCGGGTCATTGTAGTCATTGATAAAGGAACTACGTGAGAATTGTAGATTTAATGCTTGTTGGGCTTCAGCGAATACATTCCATTCTTGGTTCTCTAATTTCACTTCTACCCCTAAGTGTTCCTGGAACATCGATTGTAATGCTTCCGCTACCGCTTTGTTCGTATCACTAGTACTGTAAGTTAATACAATTTCCGGAAGCTCGTCATAGCCCTCTTCCGCCATACCTTCGTCCAGTAACTGTTTGGCACGTTCTGGATCAAACGGTACAAGATCACCATTTACATCACGGAAATCTTCTCCTGTTGGACTTGTATAACCAGGATTAATGAACCCAAATGCTGGTTCTACTCCGTTTTTCACAACGTACTGAGCGATGTCCTCACGGTTAACCGCATAAGCAAACGCTTGGCGTATTTTCTTATTTTGGAATGGTTCCATTGTTAGGTTAAAACGATAGAATTCTAATCCACCATATGGACCGATAAATACATTATCTCCATCAATTAATTGGTCTGAAAGCTCTGGTGGAATACTCGCTGTATCTAAGTCCCCACTTTGGAACATTTGATACTGGGTATTGGAATCGTTAATCATAGCAAAATGAACTTTATCTAGCTTCACGACATCCGCATCCCAATAATGTTCATTCTTGGCGAACACCATTTCCTCATCATGCTTCCAAGACTCCAATTTAAATGGACCATTTCCAACAAATGTATCTGCTTCTGCATGCCATTTAGGATTATCTTGTGCCACTTGATGGTTAATCGGGAAGAATGCAGGGTTTGTTAATACATCTAGGAAGAAACCAGTTGGCTGCGCTAACACAACCTCCAATGTCTTCTCATCCTTTGCTGTGACCTTTACATCATCAGCAGACCCTTCCCCACTGTTATAGGCTTCAGCTCCTTCAATAAAGTAACCTAAAAATGCTGCAGGAGAACCTGTTTCTGGATCAAGCATATACTTCCAGGCATATAC
This sequence comes from Ornithinibacillus sp. FSL M8-0202, assembly GCF_037975285.1. Lineage (GTDB taxonomy): Bacteria > Bacillota > Bacilli > Bacillales > Amphibacillaceae > Ornithinibacillus > Ornithinibacillus massiliensis. The sequence goes on along the minus strand of NZ_CP150248.1, from coordinate 2,491,918 downwards.
AAAATCCTCCGCCACCACAGGGTCGCCATTCGACCATTTAGCATCTTCACGCAAATGGAATGTGTACGTTAGACCATCGTCTGAGATGTCCCATGTTTCTGCGGTTCCAGGACCTGCTCTATGGTCGCTATCTAGTCTTGTAAGACCTTCCATCAAGTTATTCAGTGGATCCCATGATACAGCATCAAATCCAATCGATGGATCTAATGATGTTGGCTCTGTGCCATTATTCAGGCGAAGTACTTTGCCATCTGCATCTGCTGTTTCGCCATTGTCATCCCCATCTGGCTCATCAACGTTTTCTGTAGGATCTTCTCCATCAGTATCCTCACTGGCAGTACATGCAGCTAACACCACTACTGTTAATACTGCAAACAATAGAAACAGAAACTTCTTCATCTTTTATCCCCCTTATTCATTAGTTTGTGACCATCTTGGCCAGTAATTTTTTTGCCCGTTCATCCTGCAACCAGCAATCCACAGTGTGTGAATCACTAATGGTAGTAGATTCCGGGTAAACTTTATTACACACCTCCATCGCAAAAGGACATCTTGCAGTAAACGGACATCCTTTTGGAGGTGAGAATAAATCTGGTGGTGTCCCATCGATTGGCTTTAGTTTTCCTTTCATATCCAAGCGCGGAACGGAGTTTAATAAGCCTTTCGTATACGGATGCTCAGGGTTATAGAAAATATCCCGCTTTGTCCCTGTTTCGATAATCTTTCCTGCATACATCACAGCAATACGGTCGGCAATTTTGGCAACGACCCCTAGATCATGTGTAATTAGGATAATAGAGACACCTGTAACCTCTTGAATCTTTTCAAACAACTCTAAAATTTGGGCCTGAATCGTTACATCCAGTGCCGTTGTTGGTTCATCTGCAATTAATAATTCAGGCTCACAAATTAGCGCTATCGCGATGACAATACGCTGTCTCATTCCACCACTAAATTGGTGTGGATACTGTTTCATTCGTTCCACTGGATTAGGAATACCAACTAGTTCCATCATCTCCAGAGCGCGTTTTTTGGCTTCGTTATCGGATAGTTTCCGGTGTTGCTTCAAACCTTCCGTAAGCTGGGTTCCTATCGTTAAAGTAGGATTCAGCGCCGTCATTGGGTCCTGGAATATCATCGAGATATCTACACCGCGAACAGAACGCATTTGCTTCTCCGAAATGTTAGTTAAGTCTTTCCCTTTGAACTTGATTTCTCCAGCCGTAATTTTACCGGGAGGATTTGGAATTAGGCGCATAATCGCATTGGATGTAACGCTTTTCCCACAACCAGACTCTCCTACGATTGCTAGTGTTTCGCCTTTATTTAAATGGAAGTCCACACCTCTTACCGCTTGGACGGTACCTCCATAGGTTGTGAAGGTAACATGTAAGTTTTTTACTTCTAGAATTTTTTCCATCCCTACACCTACTTCCTTAATTTCGGATCCAGCGCATCCTGTAATCCATCCCCTAGAACATTAAAGGCAAACATCGTAAAGGATATAAAAAATGCTGGGAAGAATAATGTCCACCAATTTCCAGATAGGATGGCACCAAGTGAATCATTGGCCATCACACCCCAGCTCGCGTTTGGTGACGAAATACCTAGTCCTATAAAGCTTAAGAATGCCTCTGCAAAAATTGCCGATGGTACGGTTAAGGTCATTTGCACAATAATTGGGCCCATCGAATTCGGTAACAAATTCTTTCGGATAATCCGAGGTGTTTTCGTCCCAAATGATTTAGAGGCTAGGACGTATTCATAGTTTTTAATCTGCATGACCTGGCCCCGGACAATCCTAGCCATGCCGACCCATCCCGTGACGGTCAGGGCAATAATAATCGTTGATAAACTTGGTCCTAATACTACTAGCAACAAAATAACAACTAGTAAATAGGGAATCCCATATAAAATTTCAATAATACGCATCATGAAATTATCCGTACGTCCACCCTTATAGCCGGATATTCCTCCCCAGATAATACCGATAGTAACGTCAATAAGTGCCGCCATAAACCCGACAAAGAGGGAAATTCTCGCTCCATGCCATGTTCGAGTAAATACATCTCTACCAGCACCATCTGTTCCAAACCAATGCTCTAACGAAGGTGGCTGATATTGTTTGGATAATACTTGTGTATTAGCATCGTATGGGGAGATAATCGGTCCGAAAATAGCCATCAAGATTAATAGAATTAAAAATACTAAACCAGCCATCGCTAAATAGTTCTTCTTCAATCTGCGCCATGCATCCTGCCAATAAGAAAGGGATGGCCTTGCCACAACTTCTTGTTCACGCTTATTCTTTTCCCGCCATGTAAACCATTCATCTGGTACATTATCTCTTGAGAAATGTTGGGGATTTTGATTTGCTTTCATATTATTCCCCTTCCTTCTTGCTTACTTTAATTCTTGGGTCTAATATTCCATAAGCGATATCTACTAGGAATAGCATAATGATTAAAAATGCACTATAAAATACCGTCGTTCCCATAATGACAGGAAAATCTCGGTGATTAATACTCTCTACAAAGTATTTACCCATTCCTGGTATTGCAAAAATTTGTTCGATAACAAAGGATCCAGTCATAATACCTGCAACTAAGGTTCCCATTATCGTAATAACCGGCATCAACGCATTACGAAGTGCGTGCTTGAAGATAATTTTCCATGGTGGTAATCCTTTTGCACGTGCCATTTTTATATAATCCTGTGTCAGGACCTCGAGCATTGTTGATCTCGTTAACCTGGCAATGATCGCCATTGGCCCTGTCGCAAGTGCTATGACGGGAAGGACCATATGCATGGGGCTTTTCCAAGTCGCAACCGGGAATATCTCCCAATCAACGGCTAGTTTTTGTATTAAAATTGTTGCTAGTATAAAGTTTGGTATGGAAATACCCAGTACTGCAATCCCCATCGCTAAATAATCAATGACGCCATTATGCCGTAGTGCAGCAAGAATTCCTAATATAATTCCAGAAATAACCGCAACAACAATCGTAACAATCCCTAATTCAGCAGATATCGGGAACCCTCTTCCTAATAAATCATTTACCGTCTGATTCGGTTGTTTAATGGATGGACCAAAGTCTAATGTTACAATTGACTTCAAGTAGAGAAGATATTGTATATAATATGGCTTATCAAGATTGTAATGTCTCTCTAAGTTTTGTTGGACAATCTCATTGGAATTCCCTTCACTGTTAAAGGGCGATCCCGGGACTGAGATCATTAGGATGAATGTCAAGGTTATAATGATCCAAAGTGTTATGACCATGATGAATAATCGCTTTAAAATATATTTCAGCACTGCCTCCAACTCCTGTATCGATACGCTCAAATAAGCGCAGATAATGTAGATAAGCTTCTAAAAATAAGCTATGATAACTTGCCTCTCTTTATGAGATAATCCTAATTTTCTTGTTTAAGATAGTGATAGATTTCCAGACCAACTCTGCCAATCATTTCTGGTGACTCTAGCTCATCCAAGCCACTCGTTAAAATGGAAGCTATAAATGTACGCTTCTCCACATAGAAAACGCCTATATCATGACGGATTCCGAATACATTACCTGTTTTATTAGCAAGCTCCCATTCTGGTAAAGTACCAATCACCGTATCGTCTGCTTTTGGTATTTTTACTGGTAACGAATCGCGAATTTGTTGTTTCTTCATAATTTCTATCATGTGCTCACAAGCATAAACAGAAATAATCTTTCCTGTTACTAGCTTTCTCAACATATCTGTCATTTCTTGTGCTGTTATCGTATTTCTACCTTCACGATCTACTTCCATCGTCATCATCTTATGATAAAACTTACTCTTCTCTAACCCGATAGCTTCCAGCGTTTGCTGGATATACTTCGCACCTAATAAGTCAATCAGCATATTCGTTGCCGTATTATCACTCTGGACAATCATCAAGGTGATTAAATCATAGATGCTAACATAAGTCCCAGGGGTCAAATACTGTAAGACACCACTACCACCAACAACATCCTCCCGTTTTAACTCCAATTGATCCCCAAGCTTAATCTCGCCTTGGTGACTTCGAGCAAAAGCAGCGATCATGATTGGTACTTTAATCACACTCGCAGAATAAAAGCCTTCCTGCTCATTCATTCCCCAGGACTCATTCCGATCTAAATCGAATAATGATATCCCCCATTTGCCTCCAGCTTGTACTGTCATTTCACGTATTCGCTCCGTAAGCTCCTTCAATACTGTTCGCCCCTATTATGCATATTGTGTATAGTAAGCAAGCTCAATCATGACAAGTAGTGCTCGATAAGCTTCCAAAATATCTTTAGCCTGATAGGTTACAATTGTCGTTCCAGGAATAATTTCCGTTCCCGGCATCATATGCGCCAATTCCGCGGCACCATAATTGACAAATTCTATCTTTAGGACTGGATTGTCCGGCGGAAGTAATGGTTTAACCTGATGACGATTTTCAATTGCTTGTTTAACCTTTTCTTGTAATAGTTCCCCTGCTTTTTTCGGTGTAAGGCTTTTCGTAGCAGATCTGGAAACGGCTTCCTTCACAATCGCTGTCGTTATATTCGGAATTAGTTCTTCTGCTTCTTTTGCTGTTTCATCATCCCCTGACACCAGCAGCACCGGTACACCATGGTATCCTGCAACCATCGCATTCATTCCTATTTCTCCAACCTGTATATCGTTTATATAGAAATTTCGTACCATATGTATCATCGAGTGTGACATTACCCCTGGCATACCTGCTCTTGTATGGTAGCCAATAAACATTGCGCCACTAAAACTATCATCCAACCCATGCACCATGGAATACGTTTTAATTCCACCTGTAATCAGCTGTGCTTCTGGGTGGAGCTGGTCAATTAGAATATTATTCATTTTCATATGACTATCATTAACTAGTACTTCATCACATCCAGATTGAAATGCAGCATCGACCACATAATTCGTTTCATCGGTCATGATTTTGCGAGCACGTTCATAATTATGCATGGAAGCGCTAACAAACGTGTAATCTGGTAAACCGGTGATCCCTTCCATATCGACTGATAGATAAAGTTTCATACTATGTCCCCTTTAGATGTTTTTATTAAATTATATGATTGGATTTGATATAGATGATTGGATAATGGAGTAGTGTCAAATAACAATAGGAAAATAACGAGCTTTGGGAGGAGAAATCATCATGTAGTAGTGGCAAAACTCGACATTTTCCCTTAAGTAAGTTAGGTTAATATGATAATATTTTACCTTTTATACCATTGAATTGCAAGATAATTTATAATATTTATCATTATTTCAATTAATGGAATTTATTGTTTTTAGTGTGGGGGGGGTAAAGAAATAAAAAAGTGAAGCACAAAATCAGCGTGCTCCACTCTATTAATCTCTTGTATTTTATTAAGATAACTCTGCTACATAATTAATTTCATGTGGTTTTACGATATCTCCGTTTTCATCTACACGTTCGATATCGGCACCAAGGCTTGCTAATTTTCCAGCAAAGTTTACATATCCACGATCTAAATGCTTCAGTTCTGTAACTCTTGTTAAACCATTCGCACGAAGTCCAGCAAGAATTAATGCAGCTGCTGCACGTAGATCAGTTGCAGCAACTTCTGCACCTTGAAGTTCTGATGGTCCGTCGATAATAACATTACGTCCTTCAATTTTCATTTTCGCATTCATGCGGCGGAATTCTTCCACATGCATGAAGCGATTTTCAAATACAGTTTCTGTAATCACACTTGTACCATGGGCACATAGCATTAACGCCATCATTTGTGATTGCATATCGGTTGGAAAACCAGGATGTGGTAACGTTTTAATATCTGTTGCTTTTAAAACATCTGGACCGATAACACGGATGCCATTCTCTTCTTCAAAGATGGTTACACCCATTTCCTCTAGTTTAGAAATCAACGGTCTTAAATGCTCACTAACAGCATTCTCAATTAATACATTTCCACCAGTAATTGCTGCTGCAATCATGAATGTACCTGCTTCAATACGGTCTGGAATAATAGAATGAACCGTGCCATATAATTTCTCTACACCATCGATTCGAATGGTTTCCGTACCTGCACCAACAACTCGCGCACCCATTTTATTCAAGAAATTAGCTAAATCAACAATTTCTGGTTCCTTTGCAGCGTTTTCAATGAAGGTTCTACCTTCGGCTAATGTCGCTGCCATCATAATATTTTCGGTAGCACCTACACTAGGTACATCAAGATAAATCTTAGCACCTTGCAGCCTACCGTCAACCTCTACCTCTACAAAGCCATTCCCAACATGGACTTTAGCACCCATTGCTTCAAAGCCTTTTAGGTGTAAATCAATCGGTCTTGAGCCAATTGCACATCCACCAGGCATAGCAACATTTGCATGGCCATAACGTGCTAATAATGGACCCAAAACAAGAACGGAGGCACGCATTTTTCGAACATACTCAAATGGCGCTTCCGTCTTTAATTCCTTTGAAGCATCAATCAACACTTTATTATCTTCAAACTGAACATCAGCATTCATATTTCGTAGCACTTCATTAATTGTATAAACATCAGCTAGAGCTGGGACATCATGAACAACGCTAGTTCCCTCACTAGCAAGAATACTCGCAGCAATTACAGGTAGAACGGCATTTTTCGCACCCTCTACATGAACATTACCATTCAATTGCTGTCCGCCTCTTACGATGATTTTATCCATATTCCAAATCTCCTTCAGATCCAATTTCCCTATATTAATATTCATTTATTAGGATAGGTGTTCCAATCGTGTATTGGACATCACCATTGCCAAGTATCTCTGTAACAATTTGTACATTTACCGGCGTATCCTGAATGGTAATTTTTCGTCCCCAAAACGACGTATACCCATATATATATTCTGCATTTTTCGTTGATTTTATCGTGTCATATTGTTCCTTTACATGTTGCAAATTGAATTTTTCAATAAAAAAATCCGCAATATAACCATTTTCCATTATATCATCAGCCATAGTAGTCATACAAGAGAATATTTTAATATCATCTGTGAAATATTTCTTTGTTAATACCGACAATAATTGCATATAAGATGATTCCATTTCCTCTTTCCATGAGGTTCCATTAATTGTTATCACTAATTCTGATTTATAATGCTTGTCTTTGGGGAAAATCACACTATAATTTACGTTTATATCATGTTTTTTTTGAGTGTTTGTTGCTAAATATATCGTACTGTTTTCATTTTCTTGTTTTGTGATGGAATGGCTAGTACTTAGCTCTTGTATAAGTGCTTCTAATCTTTCCACTTCAAGATGTTCTTTTAATGTTACTTGCCACTCCTTAATTGCTAAATTATTCTCTAACATAAAATCAGCAATATCTACTAATTCGTATTGTTCCTTTTCAACCGCTAAGGCTGTATTAGCATAAAATAATACAATTAGACATATAACTAAAGCTTTTTTCATAAGTAAATCCCCCTTGTTCAACTTACCATCAGTATGAACAAGAGAGAGACATTACATACATTGTTTTTAATAGTTTAATAGATTTGTACAACTTCCTATTTTAAAGAAGATAAGAAAGATCTAGTGACCACTGTAAAAACTCTAAGAAGAACCTACTCACACCAGTACCAATCACAATAGTAAGGAATAGAATTAATATTCTTGCTTCCATCCCTCTCCCTTTGCGAATTAAAGGCTCAAAATTAATGGTCTGTATGAGTCGCCATGTAATGTATATGAAAATAATATGCGAAATAATACTCATCATTGCAATTTGTCCAATTGACAACATAATAACCACCTTTAGCGTTAGTTTCACTCTATTAGAAGATGCCATGTCTTCCTTAAAATGTCAACTGAATTGAAGTGCCTTCGTTTCTTCGACAATATAGAATATTTCAGTCAATATTTTTTGCATTTCCCGGGAAATATCGACAAATATGCTGAACATTTTTTCAATTTTGTTTGGATATAGTTAGAGAAGTTTTTGATCTAAAAATTTTGGTTGGAGATGTTAGTAATAGATGGTTTTCATACCATTTTAAAACTTAAGGAAAACCTCAACTAGATTGCAACGCTAATTTAATTAAGGTTAGGGTAACCAGACAGGTGATACAGGGATTTCTATTACTAATATGGCCACTGACAACATGTAAGCCCCTGGATTAAGTCTAAGTGGTTTCTTAACTAATATCAAAACCCCCCACTCTAGTAGTAGGGGGTTTTTCATATATATATTATCTTTGAGCAACGTCCAATCGGTTCGCTGCTCTTCTGAGTGCTAATTCTGCCCTTACTCGATCGATATGATCTTCTTTTGATTGAAGACGGCGTTCTGCACGTTCTTTTGCTGCTTGAGCACGTGCAACATCAATATCTTGAGGTCTCTCTGCAGATTGAGCAAGAATTGTTACTTTATCTGGACGAACCTCTAAAAATCCACCGTTAATAGCTAGCTTGTCTTCACCTGAATCACGTTTAAGGCGAACGCCTGAGATTGCAAGTGGAGCAACCAATGGAATATGCCCTGGTAAAATACCGAGTTCACCATTTTCTGCTTTACAGCTAACCATTTCATACGTATCTTCTAAAACAGGGCCATCAGGAGTAACAACACTCACAGTTAGTGTTTTCAATGTAACCCCTCCTAGAGACTTGCGGGGGAGAATCCCCCTTTAGCCTACATATTATTCCATGCTTTTCGCTTTTTCTACTACTTCTTCAATACGACCAACTAGACGGAATGCATCCTCAGGTAAATCATCATATTTACCTTCTAAGATCTCTTTAAATCCTTTTACAGTTTCTTTTACTGGTACATATGATCCTGGTTGACCAGTAAACTGTTCTGCAACGTGGAAGTTCTGTGATAAGAAGAACTGGATACGACGTGCACGAGCAACCGTTAATTTATCATCATCTGATAATTCATCCATACCTAGGATAGCGATGATATCTTGTAATTCACGGTACTTTTGCAGTGTAGCCTGTACTTCACGTGCAACTTCGTAATGCTCTTGGCCAACAATTTCAGGGTCAAGGGCACGAGATGTTGATGCAAGTGGATCCACCGCAGGATAGATACCTTGCTCAGAAAGTTTACGATCAAGGTTTGTTGTTGCATCTAAGTGAGCGAATGTTGTAGCAGGAGCCGGGTCAGTGTAGTCATCGGCTGGTACGTAAATCGCTTGGATTGATGTAACAGAACCTTTATTAGTAGATGTAATACGTTCTTGTAATTGACCCATTTCTGTAGCTAGTGTTGGTTGGTAACCAACGGCAGATGGCATACGGCCAAGTAGGGCTGATACCTCTGAACCTGCTTGTGTGAAACGGAAGATGTTATCGATGAATAATAGTACGTCTGCACCTTGTTCATCACGGAAGTATTCCGCCATTGTAAGACCAGTTAACGCAACACGCATACGAGCACCTGGTGGTTCGTTCATTTGTCCGAATACCATGGCAGTTTTTGCGATAACGCCAGAGTCTTTCATTTCATAGTAAAGGTCGTTTCCTTCACGAGTACGCTCTCCTACACCAGCGAATACGGAAATACCACCATGCTCTTGAGCGATGTTGTTGATTAATTCCTGGATTAATACGGTTTTACCTACACCGGCACCACCGAATAAACCAATTTTACCACCTTTAATATAAGGTGCTAATAAGTCAACTACCTTGATTCCAGTTTCTAGAATCTCTGTTTCAGTAGATAATTCTTCAAATTTAGGAGCAGGACGGTGAATTGGATCTAAACGAATTCCTTCTGGAAGATCTGGATCCAAGTCAATTTTATCTCCTAATACGTTAAATACACGTCCTAATGTTACTTCACCAACTGGTACAGAAATCGGTCTACCTAAGTTCTCGACTTCCATTCCACGTTTAAGACCATCTGTTGAAGCCATCGCAATGGTACGAACAGAATTGTCACCTAGATGAAGAGCAACTTCTAGTGTTAACGTTCCACCACCATTTGCTTCTTCAAGTTGGACTGTTAATGCGTTATAAATTTCAGGAAGCTTGTCGTCATCAAATCTTACGTCAACGACTGGTCCCATTACTTGAGTAACGTGTCCTTTGCTCATCGATTTCCCTCCTAACTTACTTTCCTTAAGACTATTCTAGGGCGCTTGCTCCACCAATAATCTCGGTAATTTCCTGTGTGATTGCTGCTTGGCGAGCACGGTTGTAAGACAAGGATAAATCATCGATTAAATCAGATGCGTTATCACTTGCACTACGCATTGCCGTCATACGTGCAGCATGTTCACTTGCTTTTGCATCCAGTAATGCACCATAGATTAAACTTTCAGCGTACTGTGGTAAGAGCACTGCTAAAATTTCTTCTTCACCTGGTTCATATTCGTACTGGCTGCTAGATCCAGCAGTATTCATATTTTCTATTGGCAATAGCTGATTCGTTGTAACAACTTGAGATATTGCACTTACATAATGGTTGTAGATGATTACTAACTTATCAATTTCTTCATCACTGTACATTTGTACGGTTTCAGAAGCAATCTCTTTAATGAATGCAAATGACGGCTGATCTGGAAGACCAATAATACTTTTAGCCATTGGAAGATTACGCTTCTTACAGAAGTCAACTGCCATTCGTCCGATTGCAATAATCGTATATTCATCAGAAGATTTGTGATTTTGTTGAATTGTATTGTTTAAATTACGTAAAATGTTCGCATTATACGCACCGGCTAAACCACTATCCGCAGTGATGGCAATATAACCCGTCTTTTTCACTGCACGTGTTTGTAGCATCGGATGAGTTGCATCGGTATTTTTAGCAATGTTTGCTACAACCTCTTGCATCTTTTCACTATAAGGAACAAATTTCTTCGCATTTTGCTCTGCTTTGTTCATTTTAGCTGCCGATACCATTTCCATCGCTTTTGTGATTTTTTTCATTTTCGTAGTTGAATCAATACGCTTTTTAATATCTCTAAGTGATGCCAAGCTCTTTCACCACCCTTTCGTAGGCAGAGTGCAGGAGGTAAAAAGCTTAAACGTTTCGGTAAACCCCTAAGCTTTTTACTCTTCACTCTTAAAGGTATTTATTAATTGTCAGATGTGATAAATGTCTTTTTAAATGCTTCAATTGCACTGTTTAAATCTTCTGTTTCTGGTAGGTTACCAGTGTCGCGAATTGTAGCAAGTAACTCTGGTTTATTAGAATCTAACCACACATTGAATTCAGACTCAAAACGAGTAATATCTTCAACTGGGATATCATCTAAGAAGCCTTTTGTTAGTGCGTAGATAATCATGACTTGATATTCTACTTTAAGTGGCTTATGTAAGCCCTGTTTTAATACTTCTACTGTACGTGCACCACGGTTAAGCTTTGCTTGTGTTGCCTTATCAAGGTCAGAACCGAACTGTGCAAATGCTTCTAGTTCACGGAATGAAGCTAAGTCAAGACGTAATGTACCTGCTACGCTCTTCATTGCCTTGATTTGTGCGGAAGTACCAACACGTGATACAGAAAGACCTGGGTTAATCGCTGGACGTACTCCAGAGAAGAATAGGTCAGATTGTAAGAAAATTTGTCCATCTGTGATGGAGATTACGTTTGTTGGAATGTATGCAGAGATATCGCCTGCTTGTGTTTCAACAAATGGAAGTGCAGTTAGTGAACCAGCACCAAGTGCGTCACTAAGTTTCGCTGCACGCTCTAGTAAACGTGAGTGTAAGTAGAATACATCCCCTGGGAATGCTTCACGACCTGGAGGACGACGAAGTAATAGGGAAAGCTCACGATATGCTGATGCTTGTTTAGATAAGTCATCATATACAACAAGTACATGCTTACCATTGTACATGAATTCTTCACCCATTGTTACACCTGCATATGGTGCTAGGTATAATAATGGAGCTGGGTCAGATGCACCTGCAGCTACAACAATTGTGTAGTCTAATGCACCATAACGGCGGAATGTTTCCACTGTTCCACGAACAGTTGATTCTTTTTGACCAATGGCAACATAGATACAGATCATGTCTTGGTCTTTTTGGTTAAGGATCGTGTCAACTGCAACAGTTGTTTTACCAGTTTGACGGTCCCCAATGATAAGCTCACGTTGTCCACGACCGATTGGTACTAATGCATCAATCGCCTTAATACCAGTTTGTAATGGCTCATGAACAGATTTACGATCCATTACCCCTGGAGCAGGAGATTCGATTGGACGAGTTTTCGTCGTTTCGATTGGCTTACCACCATCAATTGCTTGCCCTAATGGGTTAACAACACGACCAATTAGCTCCTCACCAACTGGTACTTGCATGATACGTCCTGTGCGACGAACTTCATCGCCTTCTTTAATTTCTGTGTAAGGGCCTAGGATAACGATACCGACGTTAGACTCTTCTAAGTTCTGAGCCATACCCATTACACCATTCGAGAATTCAACAAGCTCTCCAGACATGACATTGTCAAGACCGTGAGCACGTGCGATACCGTCACCAATTTCAATAACTGTTCCGACATCACTTACTTCAATATCTGAATCGAAATTTTCGATTTGCTGTTTTATCAGTTTACTGATTTCTTCAGCTTTGATGCTCATACCATTTCACCCCTATCATCAAATGTTCGCAAGTTTAATGTTTTGCTCAATACGGCGTAATTTACCACTAATTGTTCCATCATAAATCGTATTACCCATACGGATTTTAACGCCACCAACCAAGTGTGGGTCTACTACGTTTTCAAGCTTGACCACTGATTTGTTTAAACGTTTGGCAAATGAGTTTTCAAGCTCCGTTTTTTCCGCATCCGATAACTCACGAACAGAATATACTTTTCCTTGCGCAACTCCGCTAGCTTCGTTAACAAGCGATTCGTACGTATCTACAACGTCAGAGATCCCACTTACTCGATGACGTTCAACAAGAAGCTTTAATGTATTTAGTACATCTGTAGAAACTCCCTTGAACACTTCATCTAAGAAGGCACGCTTTTTATCATTTGTAACACGTGGATGTGCTAAAAATGCTTGTAATTCCCTGTTCTCATTGAATACTTGTCTTACAACACGCAACTCTTCTAACACTTCATTAAGTGTCGCTTTTTCGCTTGCGAGTTGGAAAAGAGCATCTGCATAACGTTTGGCAACTACTGCTTCACTCATCGCTCTTCTCCTACCTCTTTAATGTATTCGTTGATCAACTTCTCTTGATCTTGTGCACTTAATTCTTTCTCAATTACTTTACTTGCAATAAGAACAGATAAGGACGCAACTTGATCTTGAAGTGCTTGTAGTGCTTTTTCTTTTTCGTTTTGAATTTCTTCTTGTGCTGCTTTTTTGATGCGTTCTGCTTCTTGGCGAGCAGACTCGATAATATCTTGTTCCTGCTTCACACCTGCATTTTTAGCATCTTCTATCATTTTTTGAGCTTCTAATTTTGTTTGTTTTAATTGTTCATTAGCTTCTTTTGCTGCTTTCTCAGCCTCTAAACGACTTTGTTCTGCAGCTTCGATTTCATTAGCTACATATTCTTCACGCTTTTTCATCATATTCATTACTGGTCCCCATGCGAACTTGCGCACTAAGAAAAGTAAGATGGCGAAGAAGAATAATTGATATAACATGTCACCAACATGGAATCCCCAAATTACACCTGAAGCGTATATAGTGAATGCTTGCACTGAATTCACTCCTTTCAACCTGATTCAACAATCATCATTAATTGTTCATGTAGTTTCTGAGTAAAAACAACGGCGAAGTTATATTGGACAATCTTCGCCATTTTAATAGATATATGAATTAGTTACCCATTACCATTAATGCGATAACTACTGCGATGATAGGCATAGCCTCTACTAGACCTACACCGATGAACATTGTAGTTTGAAGTTGACCTTTAAGTTCAGGTTGACGAGCGATCCCTTCAACTGTACGACTTACGATTAAACCGTTACCAATACCTGCACCAAGTGCTGCTAAACCTACTGCTACTGCTGCTGCTAAAGCTCCCATAATATAAAATCCTCCTTAAAATGTATAAATAAATTTTTAATAATTTCCGGTTTTAACAGATTACTATTAAAACTGGTTAATTAATGAGATTAATGTTCTTCACTTACTTTATGTGAGATGTATACCATTGCAAGCATTGTGAAGATGAATGCTTGGATACCTCCGATAAATATAGAGAATCCTTGCCATGCTAAGAACGGAATTGCTCCACCGACAAATCCTAAGAAGCCAGAAGAGACTAAACCTACTAATAAGGCAAGTAATACTTCCCCTGCATATAAATTACCGAATAGACGCAAACCTAATGTTAATGTGTTTGAAAACTCTTCAATAATTTTAATCGGGAATAGTGGCCACATTGGTTGAAAATATGATTTCACATATTCTTTACCACCACGAAGTTTGATTCCATAGAAATGAGATAAAACAATCACCATTGCTGCTAGAGTTAGGGTAATACCAGGATCTGCTGTTGGTGATTTCCACCAAACATTATGATCATAAACTCCATTTGTAATAACACCCAACATATTTCCAACTAATATATAAGAAAATAGAGTTAATGCTAATGGTAAAAACAGCTTACCCGTTTTCCAATTCATAGTGTCATTTACGATTCCTTTAACGAAATCAAGAATCCACTCCATGACATTCTGAGCACCAGTTGGTTTCATTTGTAACTTCCTAGCACCTAGAACAGAAAGGATAAACACAATTAAGGATGTTACAGTAATCATAAATATGTTAGACAAATTGAAAGAAAGCCAGCTAATTCCAAAGACGTCGTGTACTATCGGCGCTCCGTGATCCATACTTATTCACCCCTCTTTCAAGCGCTGTTTTTATTTTTGTTCATAATAAAATCTATCATAATGACCAAATAAGAAGTCATTAATCCAATTATTACTGCAATCATATTGAAGTATTCCTCATAGCGAAGTGCTATAATGACTGCTAACGCAGCTGCGGCAAACCTTGAAATTGTACCTAATCCTCGTGTCTTCTGTTTTTTTGCTACCGCTTCCGTAAATTCAATTGTTTTCTTTTGTAAAAGATATAGATTGTAGAAACTGATGGCACTTCCTAAAAGTAGCCCGAGGAAAATACGTAAATAAGGAGTAAAGCCTGCCCCAAGTACGAGTATTGCTAGAAGGTAAAACATCCACTTCCGTTGACGGGCATATTGTATTTCAATGTTGGTCATTCCCTACTCTTCTCCCGCTCCGTGAATTTGTTTACAGTCAGAATCATTCCATAGATTCCTGCAGCTAATCCTACTAAAAGGCAAATTATTGTGAAAATTGGTTTTGTAGATAGTAGTTTATCAGCTTCTATACCTAGGAATATTCCGAAAAGTGTTCCACCCGCTAAATTAGCAGAAACCGCACTTACTAATATAATTGCTAGGTGTGGGTTTTTCCCCATTTTGTCCACTCCTAATCTAGAGTTTTATTTAGGGGAGTCATTTTGGAGAGATTTTTATCAAGATTTCCTATGTAAGCAAAAAAAATTATACCGTCAAGATACCTTGATGAAAACCTTATCATTCCACACTAAGTCAGTTTACCTTAGCATGCCTTCCTTTGTCAATTGGTTTCCTAGTATTTTTGACATTTTTCACACATTCCAATTTTTGTATTTCGTGATGATGATTCGGAAGGTTATGAATGGTTCATTTAACACTTTCATTATATCGGAAATAACTAGTGTAATTCGTGACATTTTTGTGAATTTGATAGACATTTTTTAAAGATTTTCATTAGTTTTACGATGTTACAATCTGAGAATATAAAGAAAGCATATAATCGCTCCGAAAATAGACTGATACTATCTGGTATACCGCCGCACACCGATAAGGGTAAAGCCTATTTCCGAAGCTAATAAGAAAGTGATTTATCGTTCCAATCCTAGTAACATAATTGCTATGGACTGATATACAGCTCTGTTTCATAGCTTTCGAACCTACCGTCTTCCAATTGCACAGTGATGACTGCTAGATAACTACCTGCTTGACCGATATCTCTCAGTTCTAAATATCCTTCGTTCATGCCAATTTGTGTTTCTTCTAAACGAAGTAGTGTTCGGTCATAGAGTAATGTTTGCGGGTCATAGAGTTCTACTTCTACATATCGTGTATCCTCTGTTAAATAAAGGCGATAAACAAATTCATTCTTCGAAAAAGGCTTGAGGGTAAATTCAAATCCCGATGCTTTTGGATAATCTGCTGTTTCATTGATAAACAAATATGGCAGATGATAGGTCTCCCCTTCTGAATCTAATTCTATCCACCCTTGATGAATTCCTTTTTCAAGCTGTGGAGAAGTAATACTTACTTCGACAGGAACCTCCATCTTTTCTCCCGCTTCGATACTAAACGTCATTGGTAGCTTCCAACTTAATCCCTTTTGTTTCTTTGGTATATGAAAAGAATAGGTCTGGTCTAGATTGGATGTATTTTCGATAGTTAGATTTACTGTTTGTGTTTTGAGATATTCATTAATTTTCCCAAAGGCTAAGGATGGGTTATACATAATGGTTGGTGTTTCAATGGCTCGCTTCGGATCAACTAGTCCCATACCTTGCCCTATCGGTTCAATTGGGTTACCTGCTTCATCCTCCATGCGAACTGCTGTTGTTTTTAAAGCGCCAAAAATTTGTTCATTGGTCCATGTAGGCTTTGCTTCTTTCATTAGAGCAATGACACCCGCAACATGCGGCGCCGCCATACTCGTTCCTTGAAGTGGCATATAGCCACCTGGAACAGTGCTCACAATATTCGTTCCTGGTGCTAATACGTCTGGCTTCAATTCCCAATTGACTGTCACTGGACCTCTAGAGCTAAATGGAGCAATTCCACTTGGGACTTCTTCATACATCGTGTCGATATAGGGATGGCTCTCTTTCTTCGCAAATTCTTGTAACCATTCACCGTCTTCCTTGGATACAGACACAACTGGGATTTGAATTTGCTCTTTAGGACCTGTGATTGCACCTTGAAAATTACCTTCTTCATTGTTATAAATAATGACCGCCATTGCCCCTTTCTCCTCCGCTTCCTTCGCTAAATCATAAAAAGGGATTTCCCCACGCTGAATTAAAGCAATTTTTCCATTCAGCTTAGCTTCATCTGCTAAGCCGATTTCGTAATCCAAGGAGAGGTCCCATGGATTGGATCCCATCATGAGGGTCATGGGTACTTTTTTCCCAGAAAGAGGGTCATATAGTATTGGTGCGGTATGTGCATTAGCGAATGCACCAACTGCGAGTGCGTTTGATGCCGTAGCTGGGGCGCCTACTGTCCAATTATCTGGCCCACTATTTCCATTGGCAATCACAACGGCTACACCTAAGTCTGCAGCGCGATTTACTGCGATACTTGTCGGATAATCTGGTCCGTTCACAGAATTTCCAAGGGAAAGATTAATGATATCGACACCATCCTCCACCGCCTGCTCCATTGCTGCAATCACTTGTACCGAGGTACCACTTCCACCTGGTCCGAGTGCGCGATAGGCTCGAATCTCCGCATTCGGTGCAACCCCTTGAAGGCTTCCATTTGCCGCAATAATGCCAGCTACATGACTGCCGTGATTCGTAGGGATCCCTTCTGATTCTAATGTTTCCATCGGATCATCATCCAAATCTACTACATCATATCCACCCGAATAATTTTCCTGTAAATCTGGGTGATGATAATCAATCCCCGTATCGACAACCCCTACCGTAATTCCTTTTCCTGTGTAATTCGTGTTGTTCAATTCAGAAGGAAGCACCATATCCGGGCTATCTTTCTCTATCTCCTCAAAGGGAATAATATGTTCTAATGTTTGGGTTGTTTCATAGGTTTGGACAGAATGAACCGCTTTAACAAAATCCAAAGTCCCCATCTTCTCAAGCTGATCTGGAGAGCCTTGTAACGCCAGTCCATTAAATAGCCTTTCATAGGTCGCAATAACCGATATAAATGGGTGATATATTTCTAAGTATTGTTTGTGTTCAGATGGATTTCCTTCTACTTCAATGATAATCGATTGCAGATTATCTTCTGCCAACGATGTACTAGGCATAACCAAAAGTGAGCTACAAAGCATTATTGCTAGTAGTAAAAAGCGCACGTAATCCCTCCTTATGCTTAGCATTTGTAGAAATAAGGGGTTTGATACATAAAAAAAAGAGACCACCAAATGGGTCTCTGAATTGGATTATTGATTAAAATAGTCGACTATCGCATCTGCTATTCGGCGGGATGCTTCCCCATCTCCATACGGATTAGAGGCTTTAGCCATTTTATCATGCGCTTCCTGGTCAGAAAGTAGTTCATCTGCTAACTGGAAGATTGTCTCTTCATCCGTTCCAGCAAGCTTTAACGTTCCTGCCTCGATACCTTCTGGACGTTCTGTCGTGTCACGTAATACTAGCACGGGTACACCTAAGGAAGGTGCTTCCTCTTGAACACCACCTGAGTCTGTCAGAATTAAATGTGCTCGAGCAGCAAAATTATGGAAATCTACTACGTCTAATGGTTCAATTAATTGAATGCGGTCATCATTTCCTAAAATATCATTAGCCGTTTGGCGAACGACTGGATTTAAATGAACCGGATACACTACTTGAATATCTTGATGTTTTTCTACTAAACGCTTAATTGCGCGGAACATTTGCTGCATATTAGTTCCTTGATTCTCCCTACGGTGAGCAGTCATTAATACTAATCGCTTCCCGTTTAAATCATCCAGAATAGAATGATGATATGCTTCATCTACTGTTGTTTTTAAAGCGTCTATTGCTGTATTCCCTGTTACAACGATACGTTCTGCTGGTTTATTTTCATTTAATAGATTTTGCTTCGATTTTTCTGTCGGAGCAAAATGCAAATCAGCCATAACCCCTGTTAACTGGCGATTCATCTCCTCAGGATATGGAGAATATTTATTCCACGTACGAAGTCCTGCTTCCACATGACCAACTGCAATTTGATTATATAAAGCGGCAAGCGATGCTGCAAAAGTCGTACTTGTATCACCATGAACTAGCACCATATCTGGCTTTGTTTTTTTCATTACTTCATCTAAGCCTTCTAGTGCACGGGTTGTAATCTGAGCAAGTGTCTGCCCTTGCTTCATAATGTTTAAATCAAAGTCTGGCGTAATGTTAAAAATCTCTAACACTTGATCCAGCATTTCTCGATGCTGAGCTGTTACCGTAACAATCGGCTCAAACTCATCTGAACGCTTTTTCAACTCTAGAACAAGCGGAGCCATTTTAATCGCTTCTGGCCTTGTCCCAAAAATCGTCATTACTTTAAGGCGTTTTGGCATCTATATCACTCCATCATTTTAGTTATTATTTTGTACCAAACAAACGGTCACCAGCATCGCCAAGACCAGGTACGATATATGCATGATCATCTAGCTTTTCATCCAAGGCTGCTAAATAAATATCAACATCCGGGTGTGCTTTCTTCACTACTTCTACACCCTCAGGAGCTGCGATTAAGCACATCAGGCGAATATTTTTAGCGCCACGCTTTTTAAGAGATTCGATTGCATCATTTGCCGATCCCCCAGTTGCAAGCATCGGATCAATTACAATAAGCTCACGTTCTTCAATATCAGAAGGTAATTTTATGTAATATTCAACTGGCTTTAATGTTTCCGGATCACGGTATAATCCAACATGACCAACCTTTGCAGCAGGAATTAACTTTAGCATTCCGTCCACCATTCCTAAACCTGCACGAAGAATTGGAACAAGGCCAATTTTCTTACCAGCTAACACTTTTGTTTTCATAGTTGTAACTGGTGTCTCGATCGTGGTCTCTTCTAGTGGTAAATCACGGGTGATTTCAAATGCCATTAGCATAGCAACCTCATCCACTAATTCACGAAATTCCTTTGTTCCAGTATTCCTATCACGGATAAACGATAATTTATGTTGGATCAACGGATGATCTAAAACATGTACATTTCCCATTTTGACGACCACTCCTTTAGTTTAATTACATCTTTAAAATTGTACTGAAAAATAACTAGTTATTCAAGGTTAAGGTTGAAATTGTTAATAAGATGTCATGGAGACTGGGGTTTGATTATGGTTGTGTAGAGTATATGTGAATGATTTTCATTTGTTTGGGATCCTTAGTTCAGTTTATGGGACCGGTTTGCTTTTGGTTGTGACCTTTATTTCAGTGCATGGGACCAATTTCCTTTTGCTTGTGACCTTTATTGCAGAACTTGCGACCAATTTCCTTTTGCTTGTGACCGTTATTCCATCACATGCGACCGATTCCTCCTTACTTGTGCCCTATTCTCCACCACATGTGACCGATTCCTCCTTACTTGTGCCCTATTCTCCATCACATGCGACCGATTTCTCCTTACTTGTGCCCTTTATTCCATCACATGTGACCAATTCTTCCCTGCTTGTGCCCTTTACTCCATCACATGCGACCGATTCTTCCTCACTTGTGCCCTACACTACACTACACTACACCTACCCAATCTTGAGACCAATCTCACACCACATACAACCAGCTATAATTTCCCACCAAAAAAAGAGGACACCAAAAGGTATCCCCTCCACACTTATACATATAATGGTGATTTTTCTGTTAACGCTAGTACGCGATCTGCAGCTTCTTTTAGCACTGCTGTGTCCTCGTGATTTTTTAATGTCATGGAAATAATGGCAGCAATTTCACGCATTTCTGCTTCTTTAAAGCCGCGGGTCGTTACTGCTGGTGTTCCAATACGAATACCACTTGTAACAAATGGGCTTTCTGTATCAAAAGGAATCGTGTTTTTGTTTACGGTAATTCCAATTTCATCTAAAACATGTTCTGCAACCTTGCCAGTAATACCAAGTGGTGTTACATCTAGTAACAATAGATGATTGTCCGTGCCACCAGAAACGACACGAATTCCTTCTTCAACCAATGCTTCACCAAGTGCTTTTGCATTGGCGATGATTTGCTGGCAATATACTTTAAAGTCATCGGATAGAGCTTCCTTGAATGCCGTGGCTTTTGCCGCGATGATGTGCATTAATGGACCGCCCTGCATTCCAGGGAAGACTGCTTTATCAATTTTCTTTGCAAATTCTGCTTTACATAGGATCATACCACCACGTGGTCCACGTAATGTCTTATGTGTCGTTGTCGTAACAAAATCAGCAAATGGTACTGGATTTGGGTGTAAGCCGGCTGCGACAAGACCTGCAATATGTGCCATGTCTACCATTAAATATGCGCCTACTTCATCAGCAATTTCACGGAACTTCGCGAAATCGATCGTGCGAGAATATGCACTAGCACCAGCTACAATTAATTTTGGTTTTACATCTTTTGCTTTTTCCAGTACTACATCATAATTAAGCTGTTCTGTGTCTTGATCCACACCATAATCAACAAAATTATACAATGTACCACTGAAGTTTACAGGGCTACCATGGGTTAGGTGTCCACCATGGTTTAGATTCATACCAAGAACTGTATCGCCAGGCTCTAGCACGGAAAAATAAACAGCCATATTCGCTTGTGCACCTGAATGTGGTTGTACATTAGCATGGTCTGCACCAAATAGTTCTTTGGCGCGGTCACGAGCAAGATTTTCCACTACATCAACATGCTCACAACCACCATAATAACGTTTGTCCGGATAGCCTTCCGCATATTTATTGGTCAAAACAGAACCCATTGCCTCCATAACTGCTTCAGATACAAAGTTTTCCGATGCAATTAGCTCAATTTTCGTTTGTTGACGCTTTTTCTCTGCTTCCATTGCTTCAAATAATTCAATATCTGTCTGCTTTAAATGTTCCATTGGTAAAATCCTCCCTGTTTTGTCTGTATCTAAGTAAAAGTATTACGATTCTCTATACGTCATATACTGCCCGCATACCACCTATTAACTTTGGACGCGTTTTTGCCATAGTCACTCTTGCTTTCCCAATATAGCGTTGATTTAATCGTACTGGGACAGCAACATGTTTCAGATGCATGCCAATCAATGTTTCCCCGATATCGATACCCGCATGTGCTTGAATATGTTCTACCACTACCGGATGTTCCATATTTTGATAAGCATAAGCAGCCATCGAGCCTCCTGCTTTCGGAACCGGAACGACAGAGACTTCTTCTAATTGATACTGGTCAGCAGTTTCCTGTTCGACAACAATGGCACGATTGAGATGCTCACAGCACTGAAATGCTAGCTGCACACCTTTTATCCTCTTTAGTTTATTCAACATGGAAAATATCGAGGCGGCAATTTCCTCACTACCAGCAGTACCAATAGTTTCTCCCGCAATCTCACTAGTAGAACAACCAACAATGAATATGCTGTCCTTTTTCAAGTAATCTACCTGTTGAAGCTCGTGCAAAATCTCCTCTAAATCTGCTTGAATATTCATATGCTCACCTAGCCTATACGAAGCAGACGAAGCTCTTCACTTCGCCTCCAACTCTTAAAGATTTTTATCCTCGTATTCTTTAAGCTTGTTAAGACGATTCTCGTGGCGTCCACCTTCAAAGTCTGTTTCTAACCAAGCTTTTGCGATTTCTCTAGCAAGACCTGGTCCAAGTACACGCTCCCCTAAAGCAATCATATTCGAATCATTATGCATACGAGTTAGCTTAGCACTATAAACATCAGAAAGTAATGCACAACGAATTCCCTTCACCTTATTTGCAGCAATTGACATGCCAATACCTGTTCCACACACTAAAATCCCGCGGTCAAACTCTCCATTCGCAACACGCTCGGCTGCTGGTAAAGCATAGTCTGGATAATCTACAGAGGTTTCACAAGAACAGCCTGTATCCTCATATTCAATACCCATCTCTTCAAGTAAGCTTTTTACTTCATTACGAATTGTCATTCCGGCATGGTCACCTGAGATAATTACCTTCATTTTATTAGCTCCTTTTCTAGTTGTGATTAGTTGACGTTAAACTTTTGAATTTGCTTGTTTAATCCATTGGCCTGTTGTTCTAAATCATGTACTAAGCTATCTACCTTGCCTATGGATGCTGCTTGTTCATGTATCGATGCATTCACTTCTTCCGCACCGGCTGAGGTTTCTTCCGCAATAGCTGCCACCTCTTGCGATTGAGATGCTGTCGCTTGAATAGACGCTAATTGCTGGTTAACAATCGTTAAAATGACTTCAATTTCACCTGCTACTTCTTCAACAGAACCAGACATTTGCTCAATAGCTGCATTCGTCGTTACACCGCTATCTGCTTCTTTCATTGCTAGCTGTACATTTTCATTAATCTTCTTCACTACTCGACTAACATCATCTTGAATTGCTTCAATCAATTCAGAAATACGTTGAACTGCTTGTGCGCTTTGGTCAGCAAGCTTGCGGATTTCTTCTGCTACCACCGCAAAACCCTTCCCATGCTCACCCGCTCTTGCCGCTTCGATAGATGCATTAAGCGCAAGTAAATTCGTTTGCTCCGCAATTTCTCCAACCATGGTAATAATTGACTCGACCTGAAGAGCATTCTCTTTTAAGTGGTCTACATCCTTTAACGAAAGCTCCTGGTCCTTTGCAAGCTTTTGAATACCATCTACTAATTGATTAACAACCTTTTTACTGTTATTCAATGTTTCCAGCATCGTATTGGATTTTTCTTTCGATTGGCCAGCTTTTTCCTGAACTTTTTCTGCTAAGGCGGTTGCTTCTTCTACTGCTTCAACAGTTTGTTGAATAGCCTCTGAGGAGTTCTCTGCTCCTTTTGAAATATCTTCTACAGATGCACTAATTAGTTCAGAATGCTGGGATACTAAACTAGAAGCTTCCCGCAATTGCACAACCGATTGATTAGTATTGTTGAAATGAACATCTATATTATGCACAATTTCTTTTAAATTTGTTACCATCGCGGCAAAAGAAGTACTTAACTCGCGAATTTCATCATCAGAAGATGGAATCTCCACTTCCTGATTAAGATTCCCATTTGCAACCTCGGACGCTACTTCAGCCAGTCGGTTTAAAGGCTTCGTAATCAATCGGGCTGCAAAATAGGCCAATATTCCAGACCAAATTATCCCTAGAGAAAGAATGAGAAACGTATACACTTCCATCGATACTTGCCAAAACTCCGTTACATAATCATAGAGAAAATAAAGGAAAAAGGCACTAGTGGAGTAGGTAATCATCGCTAGAATTGTTGTAAATAATACTAGCTTTAACCTTAACCCAAAGCGATATTTTTTGTTCATCTTGTTATCCCCCAGCTTTTTTTACTTTTTATATTTTTTTAATTAATAACGTAATATAGTCCTCTAATTCGTCTAATGTTTTCTGATAGGTGCTTATATCGCCTCCGAATGGATCGGAAATATCATAATTAATTAGACTACTCTCCAACTGATTAATTTTTTCTATCTCTGGGTGTAAGTGTTCTTCAAGCTTTTCCTCCAGCTGGTCGTTTTTAAGCTTATGCTGATATTTTTGAATAATTTGGGAACGCTTTAGTTCATAATCGGCATATAGCGATTTTAGTTCTTCCCATACTTTTTTATCGGAATCAGATACGAATTCCTTCAAGGTATAATACTTGTCCTGAAAATTGGGAAATTGCATCATTAATGACTGCTTATGTCCGGTTGTCATCGTTAAAACGACATCCGCCCAATGAAGAAGTTTTTCTTCCACAGGTTGTGACTGGTGATCTAATGTAATTCCCTTCTCCTCCAGTACCTTTATGGTATGATGAGAGGCACGTTGATTCTTCGCAGCAAAAATCCCGGCAGATTTCACTTCTATATTTGGCATTTTCTCTTTTAATAAAGCTTCTGCCATTGGGCTGCGACAAGTATTACCTGTACAGACAAATAAAATCTTCATGAAGAATCCTCCAATTCCAGGCAAAATCATATTTCTAACTAAAATATACCATAGAATAAAGTGAGTTGACAGAAAAACAACAAATGAATATTTTGAATTACGAACCTATCAATTATAGTACTTTTTACCTAGTTACAAATCAGTAAATTGTCAAAAAATGATAAAAATTTGTGGAAATTATAATCCATAAGTATTACTATTAACATAATAAACTTAATACCTAAGTAACTAATTTAGCAATGAACATAAACTAAATACCAATTATCACCACATAACCTTTGTCATTTCTTTATACAATATAGAGTAGTCTCATTTAGGTATTATCCTTTGGGAGGGGTTTTATTTATGAAGAAAGCTGAAACTGCAAGCGTAGGGGATACAGTACTTTTCGATCGAAGAAACGGGCAGTATGAGGGAAAAGTATTTCAAGTAAGAGAAAATAGCGTTTTAGTAGAATTATCAAAGGATGCTGCAAAGGTTTTAGGTTATGAAATGCCTAACACTGTTGTGAGGCATGGTAGATATAGTATTATTTCGTAAAGTTAGCTAATAAAAATGATTGCCCCTTAAGTTACTAACTTGGGGGCAATTATGGTTTGAATTAAAAAATAATGAAGAGACCGAATCCACAAAGGATGCTCCCTCCTACTATTTCACTATACACTCCCAAAAACCCGTGCACTTTTCTTCCAATCAACATTCCAGCCCAGGTAAGGAACATACTTGCAGCACCAAAAGATAGAATAATAAGTACCGTTTTTGCCCCTGATAATCCTAGCCCTAGTCCAACAGAAAAACTGTCCATACTAACACTTAGTGCAAAGATAATTAATCCAATTCCAGTTGTTTGAATCACTTTGTTTACTTCATGGTTAAAGGCGGAGAATAACATATGGGCTCCAATTCCAAATAGTAAAAGACCACCTGCTAATGTAGTCCATCCACCAGCTTTAGTAGAAATCAACGTACCAGCTATGATGCCTAAAGAAGGCATAATCATATGAAATAATCCAATTACAATACCGATTAAGGCAATCCGCTTCAGTCGAATCTTCTGCATTCCCAAGCCAAGGCTTACAGAAAAGGCATCCATTCCAATTGCTAAAGACATAATGAATATTGATAATAGTTCACCCATGAAATATCCCCCTTGGACATGCTTTTACACTATATGCTTTTCCAAAGGGGAATATGATTCACCGAGTAAGGTTGAAGAATTTAAAACCTATTATAGCAATTACTGATACTAAATAACCCTAGCTTTCCATTATAGGTTATATGTGAAACGTCCAAGAAAATGGAAAAAAATGTATCTAAAAAACCGAATGATGCGCAAAGACCACGCTCCGGAAATATACTTGCGGTCACTTCCAGCACAGGGGCGACATCTGCTCGAAAAAACCATCGCAGTGTCTACCTTGTACTTTATCACAGCATAAGTGCGACATCTGCTCGAAAAAACCTCGCAGTGTCTACTTTACCGCCGGGCGGCTGGTGAGCCTCCTGTGCTACTTCTTTAGGGGTCTCACCGATGCCTATCATCCCGCAGGAGTCTTTGAGTTACTTCCCAGCCTCTTCACTACTAATATAACGACTAGCTGCTTTTCGCAATCGATTCATAATTGCTTGGCCTATGCCATATTCAGGATATGTGTCACATAAAATAATATCCACATCCTCTTGTCTAAACTTCCTCAAACCATCATACAGATTCGCTGCGACATCCTCGAGCGTTTCACCAAGTGATATTTTCTGATCTACATGTAATGATTTCAATGTGACACTACTTGCTAAGATGCCAACTCGTTTTCCTTCTGCTATGAGCTCGTCATATACCTGCTGTACTCTGTCACTTCCACCTTCAATTAACCATAAAGGTACTTCGGGTGCATAATGTTGATATTTCATTCCAGGGGCTTTCGGTACATGTCCCTCTTCCTTATTCAACATGGCAGGGTCTACTAACACCTTATCCACAACTTCTTCTAATTCTTCCTTAGAAATTCCACCTGGACGAAGAATGATGGGAATATCTTGTGTACAATCGATAACCGTCGATTCTACACCAACACCAGTCGGACCACCATCAACAACACCAGCAATTTTCCCATACAGGTCTTCCCATACATGGTCAGCTGCTGTAGGGCTTGGCTTCCCAGAAATATTAGCACTAGGTGCAGCAATTGGGATATTGCATTCTTTTAATAGAGCAATGGCCACTGGATGACTCGGAATCCTTACGCCCACTGTTTCTAAGCCAGCTGTAACATTATCTGCACAAGTACCGTTACTAGGTAACACATACGTGATTGGACCTGGCGAGAAATTATCAATTAGTCTATTCACATAGTCTGGTACATCCTTCACTAACAGAAGTAGCTGCTCTTTCGTAGCAACATGTGCAATCAGTGGATTATCCTGTGGACGACCTTTCGCTTGGAATATATTCGCAACTGCCTTTTCATTCGTGGCATCTGCTCCTAATCCATAAACCGTCTCGGTTGGAAAAGCAACTGTACTTCCTGCTTTTAGTAATTTTGCTGCTTCTTTTATCATTTCTTCTTTATTATTCCCGTTCACTAGATTCCAACGTTTTGTATCTATCATGAAAACTACCTCTTTTCCTTCCCTCATTTTATCTAAACAAGGAAGGTTTCGCAAAGCATTATGTTATCCACAAAGAAAGAAGAAAACCCGCAGTTTATCCACAGGTTTTTTAAAGCAAATGTTTATTTAAACGCTTTATTCCTACATTATCCACATACCATCCACCGTTTTTTTATTTATCGACAGTTTTTTCACAACTTGTGCACAGGTTCATGTGGATTATGTGTATAAATTGAAAATTCTTTCTAGTATGGATACGCTGCTAGTAAGATGATGTATCAAGAAACTTCGTAAGCCCACCAGTTCCCTTGCTTATTCTTCATAGGCTGTACATTCAATGCCTCTTTTTGAGGACGGAATTGTAAGGAACCAAGCAATATATCCACAACCGGCTGGTGACTAAATACATATACCTTCTTCGCTTCCTTTGATTTCGCTAAAACAATAATAGTTTCTAGTAAGACTGGCAGTTTCTGCGCTTCTTCTTGGGCAATATATAGCTGCTTCAACCAAAACACACCGTCCTCTACAGAGGCTAGCTCAAAGCATCCCTTAATCTCACCAGCAAACTCTACTACATAGCCTTCTTTTAATAGACTGTCTTTATTCACTTGATCTGTTGTACTAAAAAATTGATTCATCTTCTCTTTCGGTACATCACGCGCAATTCTTATTTTCATTCCTACACCCCTATTTTGATAGAAATTTTTTAAAAGCGATCTGCCAAATAACACATAGGAAGCTTGTTGCTTCAAACAATATTTACTAGAATCTCGCATTTCTATCATTTTATGCATGTTTTGGGTGCTCTATGACAATCCTAACCATTCTAATAGAAAAAATTTAATCTGTAATCCACTGTCTTGCTCTTCCTCATCCTCAAATCCTCCATCACTCGCCTGTGCAACACTAATTCCATTAGCAAAATCTAAAAAGCATAACGGCGGGAATAGTACACACCACCAATTAGAGCCCTCGCCTTCTCCAAGAGTAATTAATATTGCTTCATATTCCCCGGCAGGATAGAGATAATTTCCATATATTTTCATTGGAAAACCGACACTATCATTATATTCCACATCAAAGTCACGATTTTCGCCCTCTTCTGCTAGCGTTTGCTTCACGATTTCGCTAATCTCTGGAATCCTGTTTTCTAACAATGACCTTGCTTCGTCAATATCATCGATTTCAGCCACCCATTCCGTAATGGCAGCATTAACTTTATCTCGAACAATACGCTTAATTTGTTGATCTGCCTCATTATCACTGTTAGCCAATATCCGTAAGCGAATCGCATCATCCGGTATTACCTGGTAATCATCAGTCTTATGTTCATTCCCCTGACCATAGACCGGTAGAGAAAGTGCAATCAAAATAATTACAATAACGATAAATGCTAATTTTTTCATCAAAATCCGTCCCCCACAATTTGATTTAGTCACAGTATGGACAGAAGAAGATGTATTTAAACTAGTAATCTAGTATTTTTTTATTCAACAGTATAGAAAGAAACATCATATAAAGCTAAAACGCAATACATGGACTAGATACCTATAGACTAGAGAGGGATTTAAAGAGGAGGAATTACTATCCACAATAGAAAAAGCAACTCTTTCTAATGCAAGAGGTCCAGCTATAACCTGTTGGTGATGTAATGACACTCATTTATGGTCGGGATGATATTCCTTGCATGATGTAGCCTAACAGGTAGGACAAAGCGAAAAAAGTTAAAAACCGAATGATGCACATATCCAGCGTGGACAATGCCATATTTCATTCGGTTTATCGTTCTTTCCTCTATTCAACTAAAGATTTTTTGCTGAAACAATTCGGTCCTTGCCATTTATATCCTTCCTAACCGTTACACTACTTTCAGGAAATGTTTGCTGAAGCAAATCTTGAACTGCCTTCCCTTGTAAATGACCGATTTCAAAGGCAATACTTCCACCGGAAAGAATAGCGGCTGGCAGCTGAGATATTATTTTTTTATATGCAAAAAGCCCATTATCTTCTGCAAACAATGCTATCTCAGGATCATAATTAACTACGGTATCTGAAAGCTCAGACCGCTCTTCCTCGGCAATATATGGTGGGTTCGAAACGATGATATCAGCACGTAAGCCCTGTTTTACAAAAGGATCTAAAAAATCGCCTTGTAAAAATGTAACATTAGCCGCTAGATCTTCTGCGTTCTTCTTAGCCATTCCTAATGCATCTGGTGAAATATCGATTGCATACACGTCAGCATTCGGTAATTCCAGGGCTAGTGTAATCGCAATAACCCCGCTACCCGTTCCAACATCAACAATGGTAATCGGTTTGTCCTTCGGTGCATGCTCCATTACATGGAGAACTAGCTCCTCCGTTTCCGGACGTGGAATTAATACATTTTCATTTACGGAGTATTTTCTTCCATAGAACATCTCATACCCCATTAAATGTTGGATTGGAATCCCAGTTTCGGCATGCTTCACCACATCAGCACGAAACTTCTCTATAATATGCTGTGGGATGTCTTCACGCATTTGCGCAAAATATTGCGTCCTTGACACATTCAAATGGTGTTGAAGTAACAGCACAGCTACTCGTGTTTCCCGATTGTTTTTCTCTAAAAAAAGAGAAGCCCACTCTAGGACTTCGTATTGTTTTTGTGCCATGTTATTCACCAATTTGTTCTAATTTTTTCGTTTGTTCTTCCATAATTAAAGCATCGATGACTTCATCAAGCTTCCCTTCTAAAATCTGGTCAAGCTTTTGAATGGTAAGTCCAATGCGATGGTCTGTTACACGGTTTTGCGGGAAGTTATAGGTACGAATACGCTCTGAACGATCCCCAGTACCGACAGCCGATTTACGGTTTTCATCAATCTCTGCCTGTGCTTCTTGTTGGAATTTATCATATACACGTGCACGAAGAATCTTCATCGCTTTTTCTTTGTTTTTAATTTGCGATTTTTCATCCTGCATGGATACGACTATTCCAGTTGGTAAGTGGGTTAGGCGAACAGCAGACATGGTTGTGTTAACACTCTGTCCACCAGGTCCACTAGAGGCGAATGTATCAACACGAATATCCTTTTCGTGAATTTCCACTTCTACTTCTTCTGCTTCCGGAAGTACTGCCACAGTAGCTGTTGACGTATGGATACGACCGCCTGATTCTGTTTCCGGAACACGCTGTACACGATGTGCACCGTTTTCATACTTCAGTTTAGAATACGCGCCATTACCTTTAACCATGAAAATAATTTCCTTGTAACCACCGACCCCTGTCGTATGGGCCTCCATTACCTCGGTTTTCCAGCCTTGAGTCTCTACAAAGCGGCTATACATGCGGTAAAGATCACCAGCAAATAATGCTGCTTCATCCCCACCAGCAGCACCACGAATTTCCACGAACACGTCCTTATCATCGTTCGGATCCTTCGGCAGAAGAAGAATTTTCATTCGATCCTCTAATTCTTCCTTCGATTCGGTTAGTTCAGCAATTTCTGACTTTACCATCACTTGCATTTCGCTATCCAGGTCATCCTCTAGCATTTCCTTTGCGTCCTTTAGTTGTTCGGTTACATCTTTATATTCACGGTAGGCCTGTACAACATCTTCTAGTCCAGCCTGTTCCTTCGAATAATCACGTAACTTTTTCGTATCGCTAATTACTTCTGGGTCACTTAATAATTCATTTAATTTATTATAACGATCTTCCAATGTTTGCAAACGATCTATCATCACGGTCACCTCACTCAGATTAACAGTATAATTATAGTATACGGAGCCCTCTAGGTCAAAATTCTTCCGGCATTATCACCTGGAACAAGCAGATAAAGATCCTCACGATAAGACAGGAACACTACATCCTATGGAGGGGAATACGAAAAAACCCGAGCTAATTCAACTCCGTATGAGAGAATTTAGTTCGAGTTTATTAAACAGAGAGGAATGGTTAACCATCTTTTCCGTTAGGAATAGAAAAGCAAATAGGAGCTTTTCTAAAGGTTAACGCTGCTTTACTTCCCTACATTCATCAATTTCCGCATTTCAGAGCTCATCGGACGGTTTGGTACATCATGGTGGTGACGGCATCTTGGTTCATAGGATTCTGATGCACCAACCAGTATGATTGGGTCATTATAGGAAGCTGGTTGTCCATTAATTAAGCGTTGTGTACGACTTGCAGGAGATCCACAAATTGGGCAGATTGCATTTAGCTTTGTAACCGATTCAGCTAAGGCCATTAAGACAGGCATAGGGCCGAATGGTTCACCGCGAAAATCTCTATCTAAGCCAGCAGCGATGACACGAATGCCTTGGTCTGCTAGTTGTTCTGCAACATCAATAATACCATCATCGAAGAATTGTGCTTCATCTATTCCAACTATTTCAATGCCGTCTTGAATATTTTCTAGTATATCTTTAGAAGTATCCACTGGAGTTGCCGTTACCGAATTTCCGTTATGAGATACAACGGCTACATCATCGTAACGATTA
This sequence comes from Ornithinibacillus sp. FSL M8-0202, assembly GCF_037975285.1. GTDB lineage: Bacteria > Bacillota > Bacilli > Bacillales > Amphibacillaceae > Ornithinibacillus > Ornithinibacillus massiliensis. Next base: position 2,459,962 of record NZ_CP150248.1, on the reverse strand, counting down.
TCAATTGCGGGTTTAAACACTTGTACCTTTTGGTTCGCATAGGTTGCTCTTCTTACTCGTCGAATTAATTCTTCGGATTTACCTGAAAACATGCTGCCACAGATTACTTCTAGCCAGCCACTTTGCTTCATAACATACATGCTTCTTGGATCTCCCTTCATTCTTCTATGTTCATGCTTATCATCTGTGAATTTATTTAAGTAAAAACGTATTAATTTATCGTTTAAAATACTTCATTTTATTATGCAGGTGGTAAGAGCTTTTATACGTTCCTATCTATTAAGAAAAAAGTAGGACGTCCAAAGCTAGACCGCTCTCGAGTTTGTACTTGTCTTATCTTTTAAATAAAAAACAGGCAAAGCATAATTGATTTGCCTGTTTCTACCAGAATGATTAATCTCATCCAACTGTGTATTACTTAGTCTCACTACTACATGTAGTGATAACTAATCTTATTTCATATTATATTTCTTCTTGAAGCGATCTACACGTCCACCAACTGTATCAGCTTTCTGCTTACCAGTATAGAAAGGATGTGATTCAGAGCTAATCTCCACACGAATCAATGGGTATGTGTTACCATCTTCCCACTCAATTGTTTCGTCTGAATGCTTTGTTGAACCGCTTAAGAATTTGAAGTCTGAGCTAGTATCTAAAAATACTACTTTTCTGTACTCAGGATGAATTCCTTCTTTCATGTCTTTCACTCCTTCTGCCCTGAATCCTTTGGAAACAGAGTTATTTTAAGAGCCACAATTAGGTATAAACCTTTTCTAAACTCACTAAAAAATTATAACAATCTGCGTGACTATTTGCAAGTAGCTATTGTTATATTTCATAGAGAAAAAAGCGATAAAGCCCTCTAATTATCTTCCAGAACGTTTACGCTGCATTTCTTCTTCTAGCTTTTGTAAAAATTCTTGGTTACCTTCTGATGCTTTTAGTTTTCTTAGGAAGCGTTCCAGAAAATCAGGCGAATCTTGCATTGTTTTACGAATTGCCCACATTTTGTCAAGCTGTTGCTTGTCTACTAACAACTCTTCTTTCCGTGTACCGGAACGTAAAATATCGATAGCTGGGAATATTCTACGATTTGCCAGGTTACGATCTAGATGTAATTCCATATTACCAGTACCTTTAAACTCTTCATAAATAACATCGTCCATACGAGAACCCGTATCTACTAGTGCTGTCGCAAGAATCGTGAAGCTTCCACCTTCTTCAATATTACGCGCAGCTCCAAAGAAACGTTTTGGTCGGTGGAATGCCGCAGGATCAATACCACCTGATAGTGTACGACCACTTGGTGGGATAACGAGGTTATATGCACGTGCTAAGCGCGTAATACTATCCATTAGGACAATGACATCACGCTTATGCTCTACTAAGCGCATCGCACGCTCTAATACAAGTTCAGATACTTTAATATGATTTTCAGGTACTTCGTCAAAGGTAGAGCTTACCACATCCACATCCGGGTGTACCGAGCGTTCGATATCGGTTACTTCCTCAGGACGTTCATCAACTAATAAGATAATCAGTTTGGCTTCTGGATGATTTACCGAAATACTATTTGCAATTTCCTTTAATAGCATCGTTTTACCAGCCTTTGGAGGGGCAACAATTAATCCACGTTGACCAAATCCAACCGGTGCCATTAAATCCATAATTCTAGTGGAAAGCTTGTTCGATTTTGTTTCAAGCTTCATTAAACGGTCCGGGTAAAGTGCTGTTAAGGCCGGGAAGTGGACACGTTCTTTAGACGAATCAGGATCTTCCCCATTTACCGCGTCTACATGTAGTAACCCATAGTAACGTTCGTTTTCTTTTGGAGGACGAACCTTACCAGATACTTTATCACCATTTCGCAAGTCAAAACGACGGATTTGAGAGGCAGAAATATAAATATCTTCTGCACTTGGCGAATAATTAATTGGTCGTAAGAAACCGAATCCTTCTGAAGGAATAATCTCTAAAACGCCATCCATAAATAGAAATCCATCTTTTTCTGCTTGTGCTTTTAAAATTGCAAAGATAAGTTCTTTTTTCGTTAGTTTCGCATAGTAAGATACTTTATATTCTCTTGCTAATGCATAAATTTCTTTTAACGTTAGTTCTTGAAGTTTACTTAGTGTTAATTCAGCCATATTCACCACGCCTATTCATATACATTTTACTATTTTGATAGAAACATCACTGGTTATGTACATACATATACAAAAACAGCAAAGAATCTTTGATACCGGAGTATTTTAATTTGATAAGACTTATCTGATTAGTATTAAATGAATTATTGCTTCCTGATGTGAAATCTTAATTTAGAAGGGAAGAATAGTTAGAAGCTAGAATAGAAGTTTTCGGCTTCTCTAGTAGTAGAGAAGGCGATAGATTAATTTTTCTTATATTTTGTATATTAACCAAACAATACTTATCTTAAACATTTACAATGTTAACCGTTTTAAAAGGATTATTCAATACTTTTTTTCATTTGGAAAATGAGTTTCTAGTGTAGGGTAGAGTAAACCAATATAAACTGGTTATAAGTGGAATGGTATCCTTTGCTTTCCTAAGTAGATAGACTGGAAAACATCGACACAAGAGCCGATGTTTTCCATGTATATGAGTATTATTCCGGTTTCATTACTAAATTGGGTTTTTTTCTTAAACTATGCTCTCCATCAATAAAACGAACTGTTCCGCTTTTCGCTCGCATTACAACGGTTTGTGTCTTAGCTTTGGTCCCCTTGAACTGGACTCCCTTTAATAGCTCACCATCGGTTACGCCGGTTGCTGCAAAGATAGCATCATCTCCACCACAAAAGTCATCCATATAAAAGACTTTATCGATATCGGTAATGCCCATTTTATGGCATCTAGCAATTTCCTCATCATTCTGTGGTACAAGCTGTCCTTGCATTTCACCACCTAAGCATTTCAAGGCCATGGCAGCGATAACACCTTCAGGGGCACCACCTGTTCCCATAAATAAATCAATTCCGGTTTCATCGAATGCTGTATTAATTGCAGCTGCAACATCACCATCTTGAATTAGTCTAATTCTCGCTCCTGCTTCCCGAATTTCTTCGATTATCTGCTGATGGCGAGGACGATCTAATAAGATGACTACAAGGTCTTCTACCTCTTTATTTTTAGCTTTCGCCACTGCTTTTAAGTTATCAATAGTTGGTGCATTAATATTAACTTTGCCCACCGCTTCAGGTCCAACGGCAATTTTTTTCATATACATGTCTGGTGCATGGAGAACTTTACCATGGTCGCCAATTGCGATAACGGTAAGGGCGTTGGTTGTACCTTTAGCAACAATATTCGTCCCTTCTAACGGGTCAACCGCAATGTCTACTAATGGTCCAGTACCAGTGCCTAATTTCTCTCCTATGTATAGCATTGGGGCCTCGTCCATTTCGCCTTCTCCAATTACTACTGTACCTCGCATCGGTATGGTGTCAAATACGTCTCGCATTGCTGTAGTTGCTGCATCATCTGCTTCTTCCTTTTTTCCTCTTCCCATCCATCGGGCTGAGGCAAGTGCTGCTGCTTCTGTAACACGTACGATTTCCATTGTTAGACTTCTTTCCATGATTTCCATCTCCTTTAAATAAATAGCCTCATCCCAAAAAGGTTTATTTATTTAAATGTATCGGTAAAAAATAGTAAGCCTGCGATTCAAATACGTTGTTTTTAAGAGACGATAGGTGAGCCTCCTGACAAGCGAATAGCGGAGTTCACCCTCACCTCTGTGTACGCTAGCTTTATAGCAGTTGATAAGATTTCATTATGATTTGCGATAGACCTAAGAGTTTTGAAATTGGATGATTTCTTCTTCAGACAAGTCTTCTCGCCAAACATTTGCACCGAGATTGTTTAGCTTTTGAGTCATGTTTTCATAGCCTCGGTCTATATGTTCTAATCCAGTGATTTCGGTAATACCCTTAGCCATTAAGCCTGCTATGACTAAAGCGGCACCTGCCCGGAGATCGCTTGCTTTTACTCGTGCGCCTTCTAGTTGGACTGGTCCAGTGACAATAACAGAGCCACCTTCTACCTTGACAACGGCATTCATTCTTCTCAACTCATCTACATGTTTAAGTCTCGCCGAATATATCGTGTCTGTTACAACACCAGTATTATGGGCCTTAGTCAGCAGACTAGTAAAAGGCTGCTGTAGGTCAGTTGGAAAACCAGGGTATACTAATGTTTTAATATCCACGCTTTTTAGTGGGTTCCTTGATGCGATGTATAGTTGGTCGTCTGAGTCTTCTACGGTAATACCCATTTCGCGTAGTTTCGCTAGCAATGATTCTAAATGCTGCGGAATTACATTATCAATGATTACTTCGTTACCAGCGGCTGCAGCTGCAATAGCATAGGTACCTGCTTCGATTCGGTCAGGTATAATGGTATGTCTACATCCATGTAAGGATGGTACTCCTTCGATGCGAATAACATCTGTACCAACACCCTTAATTTTGGCACCCATATTGGTTAGTAAGGTTGCTACGTCAATAATTTCTGGTTCTTTAGCTGCATTCTCAATAACGGTTTTACCCTTTGCTCGAACTGCAGCAAGCATAATATTAATTGTCGCACCTACACTAACGACATCTAAATAAATTCTTGCACCTGTTAGCTCTTTAGCTCGTAGGTATATAGCACCTTGTTCGTTCGTCACTTCAGCACCTAATGCTTCAAAGCCTTTAATATGTTGGTCAATCGGACGTGGGCCTAAAAAACAACCACCCGGTAAGCCGATTACTGCTTTACCGAACTTACCAAGCATCGCCCCCATAAAATAGTAGGAAGCACGAAGCTTCTTTACTTTCCCATTTGGCAATGGCATCGAGATCATGTTTTCCGGATTTATATGTACCGTTTGTCCATCCCAGCTTACATTACCGCCGATTTCTTCTAACAAATCACTAAGTGTATACACATCCGAAATTTCAGGCAAGCCTTCAATCGTAACTTGTGAATCCGCCAAAATCGCTGCCGGTAAGAGTGCTACCGCGCTGTTTTTCGCGCCACTGATGCGAACCTTTCCATTTAAGACATGACCGCCCTCAACTATCATTTTTTGCATGTTTTAACCCCGCTTTTGAGGTGAGAATGTAACTTGTACATCCTCCACTTATTTAAATAGTATTCCAGTTATTTTTTTTATTTAAAACAAAAAGCGAATATACTGGTTATTTTAAAAATAGTTTAACCTTGAGAATTTATTCTAATAATTATTGATTTGCTTTATTCCAATCTGCAATAAATCTTTCAATTCCTTGATCTGTTAATGGGTGTTTAACAAGCTGACTTAATACATTATAAGGAACTGTCGCAATATGAGCTCCGTTAAGTGCTGCATCTGTTACGTGTAGTGGATGTCTGATACTCGCTGCAATAATCTCAGTTTCAATGCCATGACGATCAAAAATATCGGCAATCGTTGCGATTAATTCCATCCCATTATGACCAATATCATCAAGACGACCTAGGAACGGTGATACATAGGTTGCACCTGCTCTAGCAGCAAGTAGTGCTTGGTTTGGATTAAAGATAAGTGTTACATTCGTTTTAATCCCTTTATCACTGAAAGCTTTTACTGCTTTTAAACCTTCTAAAGTCATAGGTACTTTAATCGTAATGTTTGGTGCAATAGCAGCAAGCTCTAATCCTTCTTTAATCATACCCTCTGCATCTTCTGACATTACCTCTGCACTAACTGATCCAACAGAAACTTCTGAAGTAATTTCACGTAGACGATCATGGAAGGATACGCCTTCTTTTGCTACTAAGCTTGGGTTAGTTGTAACTCCCGCTAAAATCCCTAACTCATTTGCAGAACGAATTTCCTCAATGTTTGCAGTATCAATAAAAAACTTCATCTTGTTGCCTCCCCAATATTAATTTATTCCTTTTGTTATAGGAATAGCCCTAACTGTTTCACGCTACATTATGGTATACGTAGGACAATGCAAAACAGAGAGGGCATTTTATTCATGTTATTAAGCTTTATTAGAAGATCCGAATTCGCGCATTTTACCAATAACAGTTTGCTTGATTGCTTCTGTACCTGGTCCTAAGTATTTACGAGGATCGTAAACTTCTGTATTGTCATTTAATACTTGGCGAATCGCTTTTGTTTGAGCAATTTGGTTCTCTGTATTGACATTGATTTTAGCAGTACCAAAAGAAATTGCTTTTTGAATATCCTTAGTAGGAATTCCAGTACCACCATGTAATACTAATGGAACTTGGGTTAAGTTAAGAATTTCTTCCATTTCTTTAAATCCTAAGTTTGGTTCACCTTGATAAGGACCGTGAACAGAACCTAATGCTGGTGCTAAGCAATCAATTCCAGCTTCTTTTACTAGACGTAAGCACTCCTGTGGATCAGCATAATTGATGCCACCAATAACACCATCTTCTTCTCCACCAACAGTTCCAACCTCTGCTTCAACAGAAACACCGTGGATATGTGCTAATTCTACTACCTTTTTCGTTAATGCAATATTTTCCTCAATTGGAGAATGTGAAGCATCGATCATAACAGAAGTAAATCCTGCATGAATAGCTTGGGCAACTTTTTCAAAGCTTGAACCATGGTCTAAGTGAATCGCTACAGGAACTGTAGTACCATACTCTTCCATTAAAGCTTTTACCATTGCTACTACTACTTTAAAACCACCCATATATTTCCCAGCACCTTCAGATACTCCTAAAATAACTGGTGATTTTTCTGCCTCAGCAGCCTGCAGGATAGCTTGTATGTACTCCAAGTTATTTATATTGAATTGTCCAACAGCATAGCCGTTGTCCTTAGCCTTTTCTAGCATATCTTTCATTGATACTAATGGCATTTGTTTTTCCTCCTTCTGATATATGAAAATCCTTATATGATTGTTCACTTCAGTATAAGAATACCAATACAAATGCCATGGTGCAAGATTATAGTGTTAGTGTTTTATTTTCAAATATTTCTACTAATCTGCAAGTAGTTGGTTTATATATCCTTTAAATTCCATCACATCAAATGGCTTAGAGAGTACTTTTGTAATAGATGATAGTTGATATATTTCATCTGTTAAGCTCTCTGCTAAGCCACTCATAAGGACAATCTTTATTTGTTTGTTATCTCTATCTAATTGTTTAATCACTTCAATACCATCGATAATCGGCAGCTTATAATCAATGATCATTAAATCAATCTTATGTAGATTTATTAGCTCTAATGCTTCTTTCCCTGTTTGAGCAGTATAGACCGTATAGCCATCAGCTGCCAATAAATCTTCCAGTAACAGTCTTATCCCTACTTCATCATCCACCACTAAAATGTTTCGATTCATTTCGACAATACCCCCTTTTTTGATTAACTATTCGACAGAAACCCCCAAAACCCTTCTTTTTAACGAACACCACATGTGGTACTTTTTGGAATCTATTTAGTTAATCATTGCATGTTGTAAAGTAAATGCCCTATACTATACCCCCTTGAATAAAAGTTAAACTTAATTTGAATATAGCAAAAAAGCCGCGATTCGTACCCTTTCAAGTACAAATTTGCGACTTTTTTACTATTCTTATTAACGATAACGATTTCGATTATTGGTTCTTTTGTTCTACAGCTGCACCAATAAATCCTTTGAATAGATTTTGAGGTCTTGTCGGACGAGATTTAAACTCTGGATGGAACTGACATGCGACAAACCATGGGTGGTCAGCAATTTCGACAGTTTCCACTAAACGTCCATCTGGACTGGTACCTGAGAAAATAAATCCTTTTGCTTCCATTTCCTCACGATACTCATTATTAAATTCATAACGATGACGATGGCGTTCCTCAATCATATCTACCCCGTCATATGCTGCTTTTGTTTTTGTACCATCTTTTAACTTACAAGGATACAAGCCTAGACGTAATGTTCCACCTAAGTCTTCCACATCCTTCTGTTCTGGAAGTAAGTCAATGATTGGATGTGTTGTATTCGGATTAATTTCCGCTGAATGTGCATCTTCATACCCTAATACATTACGCGCGAACTCTACTGTAGCCAACTGCATTCCTAAGCAAATACCAAGGAATGGTACTTTATTTTCACGTGCATAACGAATTGCTTCAATTTTTCCTTCGATTCCACGATCACCGAATCCACCTGGCACGATAATCCCGTCAACCTGTGATAGTTTTTCTCTGATTGATTGCGCATCTAATTTTTCTGAGTTAATCCATTGAACATGAATATCAGCATCAAATGCATATCCTGCGTGTTTTAGTGATTCAACAACAGAGATATAAGCATCTTGTAGCTCAACATATTTACCGACTAAGCCAATCGTAACTTTCTTCGATAAATTACATACACGGTCAACTAGCTTTTTCCATTCTGTCATATCTGCAGGTCCTGCCTCTAAGCCAAAATGATCGCAAACAATCTGATCAAGGTGTTGAGCTTGTAGTGCTAGTGGAATTTCGTATAGATTTGCAGCATCACGCATTTCAATCACTGCTTCTTCATCAATATCACAGAATAGGGCAATTTTACCCTTCATTTCTTCGCTGATTTCGTGTTCTGTACGTAATACTACGGCATCTGGTTGAATACCTAATGAACGTAATTCTTTCACACTATGCTGAGTTGGTTTCGTCTTCAGTTCACCAGCCGCTTTAATATATGGTACTAATGTACAATGGATATACATGACATTTTTCTTGCCGATATCGCTTTTCACTTGGCGAATTGCTTCTAAAAACGGTAGTGATTCGATATCCCCTACAGTACCACCAATTTCTGTAATAACAACATCCGCACCTGTTGCTTCACTTGCTCGGAAAACTTGGTCTTTAATCTCGTTTGTAATATGTGGAATTACTTGTACAGTCCCACCTAAATAATCTCCACGTCGTTCTTTACGAATAACGTTAGAGTACACTTTACCAGTTGTAATATTGCTATATTTATTTAAATTCTCATCAATAAAGCGCTCATAATGTCCTAAATCCAAATCGGTTTCTGCACCATCATCTGTTACAAAAACTTCCCCATGCTGATAAGGACTCATTGTACCTGGATCGACATTAATATATGGATCAAATTTTTGAATGGTAACTTTTAAACCACGGTTCTTTAATAATCTTCCAATTGATGCTGCTGTAATTCCTTTTCCTAAAGATGACACTACGCCACCAGTGACAAAAATATACTTAGCCACAACTATCCCTCTTTCTATATATAATAAATAATAAGTGCGACCACTGTTTGTATTTATTGTGCACACTATTCTCCAATAGAATCAGAGAAAACAAAAATAAAACAGTGATGCTCGGGTTAGGCATCTTTTTTTATTTGATTGCTATAAAAAGAACAATTCTCCAACCAAGGCTCTAGGCGAGGCTGGGACATAACGAAAAGAATTAAATGTAAAACCAGATGATACAAGATACTAGCTCCGGAAATATACGTAGACTCCTACTGGAGGATAGGGCAAGGTTGAGACCCCTAAAGAAGTAGCACGAGGAGGCTCACCAGCCGCCCGCGAACCGCAAGTATATTTCCGGAGCGGGGTCCTTGCTCATCATTCAGTTTTTCCTTTAAGATAAATTCTTTTGTCCCAGCCACGTGCACATGATTAGAGAGAATAACAATCTATAAAAAAGCCCTAAAAAAATAAAAAACAAGAATCAACACCAGTATGTAGAAAAGAATTTAACCACATCTTCTCTTCCGCCACTAGGGATTAGATTCCCATTAAAAGCTTGTTTAAAACACAAAAAGCGCCTCCCCATATAAGGGGAAACGCTTTGAATAAATAAATTAAAGAGCCCAATACAAATTGTACTAACCTGTCTTCTAAAAGTCAAGCAGTCATTTTATTTATCTTCTTCAAAATCCTCATCGATTTCATCTTCATCAATCTCATTTAAGTCTTCTAGCTCATCTTCAATCTCGTCTTCATCATCAAAGTCATCATCAAGATCTTCGTCAAAATCTTCATCAATGTCATCAAAATCATCGTCTTCGTCTAACAGAACATCATCATCATCTAAATCAAGATCTAAGTCATCGTCAAGATCTAAATCATCATCCAGTTTCTTCTTCGCTTTTTTCTTCTTCTTCTTCGGTTCATTATGAATGTCTTCATCAATTTGTTCAAATGGATACCAACGCTTTAGTCCCCACATATTAGAACCAAGCGTAATGAATCTGCCATCCACATTTAGATCCGTATAGAATTGTGCTAACATGTCATCCTTTTGCTCATCCGTAAACTCTTTTAATTCTGCAATTTTATTAAAAATATCTCTAAAGTCTAGTGCCTTTGTTTCTTCTGTTAGTATTTCTTTTGCCAACTCTAGCATTGACATTTTTGTGATTTCCTCGCGGCTAAGATTTTCCAAGCTCACAATACCGCACTCCCTTTTCATTAATATATCGATTTGTTAGAATAACTTGATTGGTAAAGATTGAACCACATACTCTAACACGTAATAAAAAGCCAATCCTATTTGGGATTACTCTTGTTGATTTATGGTATGTATGTTTTTAAAAGCTATCATACATTATAAACAAATTATGCAGGAATTATCAAATTTATTTTCTTGTTTTTACAGTTTATTTACTACCAGAATCCCCTAAATTGGAAATTTAAGGAGATCAATACGTGCAGCCCGAATACACTTCGCCTTTCTATGGGGGATAGTGAGTCTTAATGAGCTTTGCTAGTCGACATTCTTCTAAGTCATGAATCCCATATAGGCTGTACGTATTCGGGCTATTCCATACTCCTTACTATGTTCTAATACCGTTCACTAGAAAAACTCGCATTTGCTTATGCCGATAGAAATTATAATACTATCTACCTACTAGGCAAAAAAACACTTCCTACATATTTCTTCTATACTGCCCACCTACTTCATATAAGGCAGTAGTAATTTGACCAAGGGAGGCTACTTTTACAGTTTCCATTAGTTCCTCGAAGATGTTTCCACCTGATGCCGCTACTTGCTTTAATTTCTTAAGTGCTGTCTCTGCTTCGTGTTTATGTTTGTCTTGGAATTTCTTTAGCTCCTGGATTTGGTGCTCTTTTTCTTCCTTTGTCGCACGTGCAAGCTCCATGGAATCTATTTCTTCCTCTGATGGTGGATTAGGGTTTAGGTATGTGTTGACGCCAATAATTGGAAGCTCACCAGAGTGTTTCTTTCCTTCATAGTATAGTGATTCCTCTTGGATTTTCCCTCGTTGATATTGCCGCTCCATCGCCCCTAATACACCGCCGCGATCATTAATACGTTCAAATTCCTGTAGCACAGCCTCTTCCACCAAATCGGTTAGCTCATCAACAATAAATGACCCTTGTAGAGAGTTTTCATTTTTCGTTAAACCGAATTCACGGTTAATAATCATTTGAATTGCCATCGCTCGTCGAACTGATTCCTCTGTTGGTGTTGTAATCGCCTCATCATATGCATTCGTATGAAGTGAATTTGTATTATCTTGGATTGCGATTAATGCTTGCAGGGTTGTGCGAATATCATTAAAATCAATTTCTTGTGCATGTAAGGACCGGCCAGATGTTTGAATATGGTATTTTAATTTTTGACTGCGCTCATTAGCCCCGTACTTATCCCGCATCGTGACAGCCCAAATTCGTCGAGCAACCCGACCAATCACCGTATACTCTGGATCTAACCCATTAGAGAAGAAGAAGGATAGGTTCGGTGCAAACTGATTAATATCCATTCCACGGCTTAAATAGTATTCTACATACGTAAAGCCATTAGCTAATGTAAAGGCAAGCTGGGTAATTGGGTTTGCCCCTGCTTCTGCAATATGATAGCCAGAAATAGAAACGGAGTAATAATTGCGAACGTGATGATCAATAAAATACTCCTGGATATCTCCCATCATCCGAAGCGCAAACTCTGTTGAGAAAATACATGTATTTTGCCCTTGGTCTTCTTTTAAAATATCCGCTTGAACGGTACCTCGGACTACTGCTAAAGTATCCGCTTTTATTTTTTCATACTCTTCTGGGGCTACTTTTCTCCCCTTTTCTGTTTCAAACTTCTCCACCTGCTGATCTATCGCTGTATTAAAGAACATCGCTAAAATAATCGGAGCCGGACCATTGATCGTCATGGATACAGAGGTTAATGGATCGGTTAAGTCAAAGCCTTTGTATAGTTTCTTCATATCATCTAACGTACATATATTTACACCACTTTCTCCGATCTTTCCGTAAATATCTGGGCGATAGGCTGGGTCCTCTCCATATAAGGTTACCGAGTCAAAGGCAGTCGATAACCGTTTGGCATCATCATTTCTAGATAAGTAGTGGAAACGACGATTCGTACGCTCTGGTGTACCTTCTCCTGCAAATTGACGAGTAGGATCCTCTCCCTTTCGCTTAAATGGGAAGACACCAGCTGTAAAAGGAAATGCACCTGGAACATTTTCCTTTAATAGCCAGCGCAATCGTTCCCCCCAGTCCATATATTTCGGAAAAGCAACTTTAGGAATTTTCAAGCCAGCTAGTGATTCAGTAGTAAGCTCCATATGAATTTCCTTATCACGGATCTTAAAGGTATACGTGTCACCCGAATAGCTTTCCTTTGTTTTATCCCATGATTCCAGTAATTGCTTGGCGGCTTGAGAAAGTTTGGCCTCATATGTTTTATAAGTGGTCTCTAGTGAAGCGTTTACATTTTCGTCCTCGATTAACTCCATAGCACCATGTAATTGGTATAACTTGCTTGCTAACTCACTTTGCTCTTTGGCAAACTTTTGATAGTTACGAACATGGGTCGCAATTTCACGCAAATAATGGCGACGCTCATTAGTAATAATTAAATTTTGCTTTTCAGAAATCGTATGACGATCGAAATCGACCTGCTCATTCCAATCATATTTCTCATTCAATTTATCAATGAGCGCTGCAAAAAGTGCATTCGTACCACTATCATTAAACTGACTAGCGATAGTCCCAAAGACAGGGAAGGTCTCCTTATCCTGATGGAACAGCATATGACTACGCTCATATTGTTTACGCACTTGATTTAATGCATCCTCAGAGCCCTTTTGTTCAAATTTATTAATCACGATAAAGTCAGCGAAATCAATCATATCAATCTTCTCAAGCTGTGTCGGCGCCCCATATTCAGAGGTCATGACATACATGGATAAATCCGTTATTTCTGTAATTGCAGCATCTCCTTGACCAATACCACTCGTTTCTACCACAATAAAGTCATAGCCAGAAGCACGCACAACCTGTATGACATCTTCAATAGCTTTAGATAACTCACTACTAGAATCTCTCGTAGCTAACGAGCGCATATAGACACGATCTGTAAAAATAGCGTTCATGCGAATACGGTCCCCTAATAAGGCACCACCCGTCTTCCGCTTTGTTGGGTCAATGGAGATAATGGCAACTTTTCTATCTGGAATTTCATTCAGATAACGACGAATTACTTCATCTGTTAGGGAACTTTTTCCCGCACCACCAGTACCTGTAATACCAAGAACCGGGATATTTGAGTTTGATAATTCTTGTAAAGCATCCAGTACTTCCTTCTTTTCCGAATCCGAGATCTCTCCATTTTCTACAAAGGTGATAAGCCTCGCCATCGCTTGACGGTCACCCGCTTGTAGGCGTTCTAACTGGTTTTCAATATCAAATGGTGGCAAGAAATCGCATTCCTCAAGCATGAGATTAATCATCCCTTGTAGCCCGTGTTTACGACCATCTTCTGGGGAGAAAATTCGCGTTACCCCATATTGGTGTAATTCCTTAATTTCGCGTGGGATGATGACACCACCACCGCCACCAAAGACTTTAATATGACCAGCCCCCAGTTCCTTTAGAAGGTCGACCATATATTTAAAATATTCGACATGTCCGCCTTGATAAGAGGAAATCGCAATTCCTTGCACATCCTCTTGAATCGCTGCATGTACTACTTCCTCTACGGAACGATTATGACCGAGGTGAATAACCTCGGCTCCACTCGCTTGTAATATTCTACGCATAATATTAATGGACGCATCATGCCCATCGAATAGGCTTGATGCCGTAACAAAGCGAACAGGATGCTTTGTTTTATATACGGTTACCTGTTCCATTCTCACCCCTCCAATTCAATTCGTCTCGATTTATTCCCATTGCAGAAAGTGTATACGAAAGCTGCTTATCGATATATTCCTCTAATGTAAAATCCTTTTGTATCATCCACCTGCGAAAACTCCACATATGACCGTGAATTAATATATTATTCGCCAACAATGCTGTATCTTGTTTAGGCAATGGATGAGGGATACACGTGATAATAGCTTTCTCCAACATAGCCGCCATTTCGCGTTCCTTGTCTAAAATAGCACTTCTCGTTTCTTTACTAAGTGATTTAACCTCTTGATATAAAACCAGAATTTCTTCCTGCATCTCATCCATCAATCGGAAAAAGGATGTAATCAGATTACAAAGTGTTTCCGTTGACGGTTTCTTCAAATCCACTACGGCTTCAAGCCGTTTTTCCACTTCCCCATGAATAGATTCACAGACAAGGTATAGTACATCTTCTTTCGTACGGATATATTCATAAAGGGTTCCAATACTAAATCCGGATTCTTTCGCAATTTCTCTTGTTGTCGTGCGATGAAATCCCTTTTCTTTAAATAACGTTAAGGCACCTTTAATCATTTGATTTCGCCTTTTCTTAATTAATCCTTCATCTTTTACAGAAGATAGAACCTTATTCTCCAACATGAGCTATCTCCCTTCTTTTTTCCACTTGTAGTACCAATCCATTGCTTGCTTATAAGGATCACTATTTACTAGCTTACGATTAAATTCAGGTTGAACTTGGACAAATTGGTATACATCGCGCCAAATTTCATCTCGAATCAGTTCCAGGACTTCTAGCTGGTGTCTTTCTTCTCTTCGCTTTTCCCCTTCTGTCGTGCGATATAAATAGTCATGATGTTCTTTCAGCTTTTCCCATAACGTATCAATCCCTTGATTTTCCGTGGTGATGGTCTTGACAATTGGTGTTTGATGTTCAGCGGATTTGGTAATATGGACTAACTCTCTTAATAACGCTCTCAGCTTACCAACTCCTGGTAAATCTGCCTTATTAATAATAAACAAATCGGCTATCTCCATAATACCGGCTTTAAATATTTGCAGGACATCACCACTATTGGGTGTTAGAACGAGAGCGGTCGTATCGACGATTTTCATAATATCAAGCTCGGATTGCCCAACTCCAACGGTTTCGACCATAATGACATCAAAGCCAAACGCATCACAAAGTCTTAAAGCATCCTTTGTTGCACGAGCAAGCCCACCAAGGCTTCCACGTGTTGCCATACTCCTGATAAAAACCCCATCATCAATAAAATGCTCATTCATCCGGACCCTGTCCCCTAGTAGTGCCCCTCCACTAAAGGGGCTAGTAGGATCCACAGCGATAACAGCGACGGTTTTTCCTTCTTGTCGGATATGAGAGATTAAACGATTTACTAGTGAGCTTTTTCCGGCACCAGGTGAACCAGTTAGTCCGATATACATCCCATTTTTCTTGATCTGATAAGCATCTTGCATAATTTGCAGCTTATCTTCATGATTATTTTCTACCAATGTAATGGCTCTTGCTAGAGCACGAATGTCCTGCACCTGAATTCGTTCAACTAACTGGTGCATCCTCCTACCATCCTCTCTATTTCGTTACCATTCTACCAATAACAAGGCGTTGTATTTCCTGTGTTCCTTCATAGATTTGGGTAATTTTGGCATCGCGCATAAAACGCTCTACTGGGTAGTCTTTTGTATAACCATATCCACCATATATTTGAACAGCTTCCACTGTTGTTCTCATTGCCACATCCCCGGCAAACAGCTTCGACATGGCTGATGCTTTACCATATGGTTTTCCTTCTGATTCCAACCAAGCAGCTTGATAGGTTAATAGTCGAGCCGCTTCAATTTCCGTTGCCATGTCCGCTAGCTTGAATGAAATCCCTTGATTGTGAGCAATCGGCTTACCAAACTGTTCCCGTTCCTTGGCATAGCTCGTCGCAGCGTCTAGTGCCCCTTGAGCAATACCAACCGCTTGTGCAGCTATTCCATTACGCCCACCATCTAGCGTTGACATGGCAATTTTAAAGCCTTCTCCCTCTTCACCAAGAAGATTCTCCTTTGGCACACGGCAATTTTCAAATATTAATTCTGTAGTAGGTGAGGAACGAATTCCTAGCTTCTTTTCTTTTTTTCCAAAGGAGAAGCCTTCTGTACCTTTTTCTACAATAAAGGCACTGATTCCCTTATGGCGTGCATCAACATCTGTCTTAGCAAATACAACATAAATATCAGCTACACCACCATTGGTAATCCAGACTTTGCTTCCATTTAAAACATAATGATCGCCATCTAACTTCGCAGTCGTTCTCATAGAGGCAACATCACTACCTGCACCAGGTTCTGATAATGCATAGGCCCCTAATGCTTCCCCTGTAGCTAGACGATAAAGGAAGTTAAGCTTCTGTTCTTCATTTCCATATTTATAAATCGGCCAGCTTGCCAGGGAAAGATGCGCGGATAATGTAACCCCAGTAGAAGCACATACACGAGATAATTCTTCTACCGCAATGACATAACTGACATAGTCTGCACCAATACCACCATACGCTTCCGGCCAAGGAATTCCGGTTAAACCAAGTTCCGCCATCTTATCAAAAATCTCCCGGTCAAACCGTTCTTCTTCATCACGCTCTGCTGAGGTTGGTTCGACTTCTTTCCTTGCAAAATCCTGTACCATTTTACGTAGCATTTCTTGTTCTTCAGTTAGTTGAAAATTCATCTTCCTTGCCCCCTATTTCAGTAGATTATTAGCGATTACCATATGCTGAATCTCGTTTGTTCCTTCGTATATTTGGGTGATTTTTGCATCTCGAAATAGCCGTTCAACTGGATATTCCTCGGTATAACCATATCCTCCAAAAATCTGTACCGCTTCTATTGCCACTTGCATCGCGGTATCTGAAGCAAACATTTTAGCCATCGAGGCCTCTTTGGCACATGGAATATCCTGCTCGATTAACGATGCAGCGCGATAGACTAATAGTTTACAAGCCTCCAATTTGGTTGCCATGTCTGCTAGCTTATATGAAATGCCTTGATTGTTGGCAATCGGTTTCCCAAACTGCTCTCGCTCCTTCGCATAATTTGCAGCATATTCAAATGCCGCCTCGCCAATTCCTAAGGCTTGTGCCGCGATGCCAACTCTCCCTTTGTTTAAGTTAGCCATGGCAATCTTGAAGCCGTCCCCTTCTCTTCCGAGTAACTGTGTCTTAGGAATACGACAGCCTTCAAACATTAATTGGACCGTATTCGATCCATGTAATCCCATTTTCTTTTCCTGTTTCCCAATAATAAAGCCTTCCGTGTCTTTTTCTACGATAAAGGCACTAATACCATTTGCACCTGGTGCCGTTCGAGCAAAAGTAATATAGATATCTGCTGCTCCGCCATTGGTAATAAATACTTTAGAGCCATTTAGAACATAATAATCCCCATCCAGTTTCGCAGTCGTTTTTAAATTTTTCGCATCTGACCCGGCATGTGGCTCTGTTAATGCAAATGCACCAAGATATTCACCCGTAGCAAGCTTTGGAACATATTTCTTCTTCTGTTCCTCTGTCCCGAAAAACAGTATCGGATTCGTTCCAACAGAAGTATGGACGGATAAAATAACACCTAATGCTGCACTTACTTTCGATAGCTCATGGATTGCAATAACATAGGAGGTATAGTCCATCCCAGAACCTTGATATTCCTCTGGGATAGGAATTCCCATAATACCTAATTCACCCATTTTTCTAATAAGCTCCATTGGAAACCGTTTTTCCTTTTCCATTCTTTCTATTTCTGGAAGCACTTCTTTCTGAGCAAAATCCTGAACCATTTTACGCATCATTTGCTGTTCTTCAGTAAAATGAAAACGCATGTGGCCCCCTCCTATCCTGTGAGGTGAAGTTAATGTCGTGCTACTCATAATGATAAAATCCTCTTCCCGATTTTTTACCGAGCCATCCTGCCTTAACATATTTCCTTAATAATGGGCATGGACGGTATTTACTGTCACCAAAGCCTTCGTGCAACACTTCCATAATATACAGACATGTATCTAATCCAATAAAGTCTGCCAATTGCAACGGACCCATCGGATGATTCATACCTAGCTTCATCACGGTATCGATATCCTCAACCGATGCCACGCCTTCATAAAGCGTGTAAATCGCCTCATTAATCATCGGCATCAGAATACGATTGGACACAAAGCCTGGAAAATCATTTACCTCTACTGGTGTCTTGTTTAAGCTATGCGTTATTTCCTCTATTGCTTGATATGTCTCATTACTCGTTTGTAATCCACGTATGATTTCTACAAGTTTCATAACAGGTACCGGATTCATAAAATGCATACCAATTACCTTCTCTGGTTTTTTGGTAACGCTTGCAATTTCTGTAATAGGAAGGGATGATGTATTCGAAGCAAGAATAGTATGTGCAGGCGTTAGGTCATCTAGCTGTTTGAACACACTTGTTTTCACGTCCATATTTTCAACAACTGCTTCAATAACTACATCACAATTTGAAGCATCTTCAAGGCTCGTTGAGGCTTTAAGTCTACTTAAGGTCTCCGCCATTTGATCATCTATCATACGACCCTTCTCAACCGCACGAGTTAATAGCTTTTCTATATTGTTCATTCCTTTATTTAACGCAGCTTCATTCATATCATTTAAATATACATCGAAACCAGATTGAGCAAAGACTTGAGCGATTCCCGACCCCATCTGTCCTGCTCCTATAACCATAATCGTTTTCATTACTGGCACCTCCTGAATTTTCTATTGAAGTCAGAAAAGTAGATTAATAGCATTTGAGAGCTTTTCTGGCTTGTTGGTTTTATTACTTTTATAAGGTTTTGACTAGTGTTGGACTACTTGCCGTGGGCTCTGGTTGGATATGTGTTAATTTCGCGCGGGATTTGGGCTGAATCGCGCGAGGGAGGGCTTTTTTCGCGCGGGATTTGGGCTGAATCGCGCGAGGAGTTGCCTTTTTCGCGCGGGATCTTCGTTGTGGCGCGAAATACTTACTCTCTCGCGCGATATTTAGACTGGGTCGCGCGAGTTTCTTCCCCTCCCGCGCATTTCCATACCTAGTCGCGCGAGTTTCTCACTTTCTCGCGCGAAATCTGGATTGGGCGCGATATTCTTCTTCTCTTGCGTGATAATTAAACCAGGGGCGTGCTCGTTTTCTTTTTTCGCGCGGGACCTGGCCTGAATCGCGCGAGGTTTAGACTTTTTCGCTCGAGATTTCAGTTGTCGCGCGAAATTCTTACTCTCTCGCGCGATATTTAGTATGGGTCGCGCGAATTTTTCCCCCTCTCGCGCGATATCCATACCAGGTCGCGCGATTTTCTCCTCCTCCCGCGCGAAATCTGGATTGGGTGCGAAATGCTTTCTTTCTCGCGTGATTCCCTAGCCATGACGTGCTCGCAACCAAGCTAATAAGCGATAAAACTTACATCTAGCCCTATTATTCTGCCGCAACCTCTATTAATATGGCGTCTCCTTGGCCACCTCCACTACAGATAGCTGCAATACCTAATCCTCCTCCACGGCGTTTTAGTTCATGGATTAAGGTTAGAATGATACGGGAGCCGCTTGCACCGATTGGATGGCCTAGTGCAACTGCCCCACCATTGACATTTACTTTTTCAGGGTCTAGATCGGCGATTACACTACTTGCTAAGGATACTGCTGAAAATGCTTCATTAATTTCATAAAGGGCAATATCATCCTTGGTGTAACCTGTTTTTTCTAGTAAATGATTAATGACAATTCCTGGAGTTTTTGGGAAATCCTTTGCTTCTACGGCTACTTCGGCATGACCTAAAATGGTAGCTAATGGCTTCTTACCAAGCTCCGAAGCCTTTTCATCAGACATAATGACGAATGCTGCTGCTCCATCATTAATTCCAGGTGCATTCCCTGCTGTAATTGTCCCGTCTTTATCAAATGCTGGTCTTAATTTTGCTAAAGCTTCTACACTAGTATCTTTTCTAGGTGCTTCATCTTTTTCTACTAGTACTGGATCGCCTTTTCGTTGTGGGATTTCAACTGCGACGATCTCCTCGTCAAATTTGCCGTCTTCGATTGCTTTTACTGCACGCATATGGCTACGGTATGCCCATTCATCTTGTGCTTCACGTGTAAGGTTAAATTCATCGGCGGTTGAGTTTCCGTAAGTTCCCATGTGTACTCCAGTGAAGGAACAGGTTAGGCCGTCGTGAACCATCATGTCGACTACACGTTTATCTCCCATACGGTTGCCCCAGCGTGCATCTGGTAGTATATACGGGGCATTACTCATGCTTTCCATACCACCTGCTACGACAATGTCTTCTTCCCCAAGGCGGATGAGCATATCGGCCAGTGTGACACTGCGCAAGCCTGATGCACATACTTTGTTAATCGTTTCCGTCTTTACCTCCCACGGTAATCCAGCCGCACGTGCTGCTTGACGTGAAGGAAGCTGTCCTTGCCCACCTTGTAGCACATTCCCCATAATCACTTCGCCTACTGCTGAGCTATCTACTCCTGCTCGTTCCAATGCTGCTTCAATTGCTTTTCCACCTAACTCGGATGCTGTTAATGATTTTAATGCCCCTCCGAACTTACCAAATGGTGTTCTAGCTCCAGAAACTATTACAGATTTCTTCATTATCTTCATTTCCTCCTCTTAAACTTATATCTAGTAATACTTTAAATCTCTACGATTGAACGCTCGCTCAAGTTTGATTCTGATAAAGAGGGGCAAAACGCCCCCCTCTTTTACCTTACGCTGTCTTTATTTCTTCTTCAACTAAAACAGATAATGCGAGAATTTCCGCTACATCCATTGTGCTAATATCTTCTTCCACTTCTTTTGCCTTTGTTCCGTCACTTAGCATCGTTAAGCAATACGGACAAGCACTAGAGATAACTGTTGGTTCAACAGCCAAAGCCTGCTCGGTTCTTGCAACATTAATTCGGTTACCAGTTGTTTCCTCTGTCCACATTAGGCCACCACCAGCACCACAGCACATACCGTTTTCACGACTACGATCCATTTCTACAAGCTCCAAACCTGGAATAGCAAGTAAAATTTCTCTTGGTGGATCATAGACACCGTTATACCTTCCTAGATAACAAGAATCATGGTAGGTTAATCGTTCGTTTATCGGTTTAGTAGGCTTTAACTTCCCTTCCATGACTAAATCATATAGTAATTGGGTATGGTGATATACCTCCCCTTCAAAGCCAAAGTCTGGATATTCATTTTTAAAAATATTATAGGCATGTGGATCAATCGTTACGATTTTTTTCACTTCATTTTTCTCAAATTCTTTAATATTCTTCTCTGCGATTTCTTGGAATAAGAATTCGTTACCAATCCGTCTTGCCGTATCCCCAGAATTCGCCTCTTTATTACCTAGAATCGCAAAGCTAATCCCTGCTTGGTTCATTAATTTGGCAAATGCAATAGCAATTTTCTGGCTACGTGCATCGAATGAGCCCATAGAGCTTACCCAGAATAAGTATTCAAACTCTTTTCCTTCTTTTTTCAATTCTTTTATAGTTGGAATGTATGCGGACTCATCCATTTCACGCCATTTAATACGGTCCTTTTTCGATAGTCCCCATGGGTTTCCTTGACGCTCGATATTCATTACCGCACGTTGCACTTCTGCATCCATTTTTCCTTCTGTCATCACAAGATAACGTCGTAAATCAATTATTTTGTCGACATGTTCATTCATTACTGGACATGCCTCTTCACAGTTACGACAAGTTGTACATGCATTGAGTTCTTCTTCTGTAATGACATCTCCGATTAAGCTCATACTTTCAAATGTTGCAGCTGCTTCATTGTTAGCACGTTTCGCTAATTGGTTACCTTGTGTACTAGAAAAGGCATATGCTGGTACCCAAGGTGATTTGCCTGTTACTGCTGCTCCTTTTTCCGTTAAGTGATCACGGATTTTAACCATTAAGTCCATTGGAGAAAGCATTTTCCCAGTACCAGAAGCAGGACAAACATCTGTACAGCGGCCACATTCGACACAAGCATAGAAATCAATCATCTGTACTTGCTCAAAATCTTCAACCTTCCCTACTCCAAAGGATACTTCTTCTTCACTTTCTTCATCAATCTCAAAGTCTAGCTTTTTCAATTTTCCAGGTACATGTTTACTAAAAAACACATTAATCGGTGCCGCTATTAAATGTGCATGCTTAGACTGCGGTACATATACTAGGAACGTTAATAAAGTCAAATTATGAATCCACCATGCTATAAAGAACATAACCATGGCTGCTTGAGGAGATAAGAAGCCAAAGATGGTGGCAAATAAACTTGCAACAGGCTCGGTCCATGTAGCTGATTCCCCGTGCCAAATTAATGCCATTCCATTTCCAAATAATACCGATAGCATTAATGTCCCGATAAAAATTAATACTAATCCAGCCTTCAGCCCACGCTTTAGTCGAACTAGCTTCTCAATATAACGACGATAAAATGCCCAAATTACAGCCACTAAAATCGTTAATGTTACGATTTCCTGGAAGAAGGTAAATCCGGGATATAAAAATCCAAATGGGAGATGATTACCTGGTGATATCCCTTTTACAATAAAGTCGATAGCTCCAAATTGCACTAGAATAAAACCGTAAAACATCATGACGTGAATAGCACCGGACTTTTTATCTTTTAATAGCTTCGATTGACCAAATACTATCGTGATAATCCGACTTATTCGCTCCTTCATGTCCCCATCGAATTCTGACTTTTTACCTAATCTAATGTAGGCTACTCGAGTTGCTATTACTCTACCAAATAAGTAAAATGCATACAGTGTGATAGCTGAAAATAATAGCGTATTAATGAACAAAAATGTCTCCATCAGCTGCTCCTCCTGACTGTTTCTAGGTCTTCTTTTAAAATAGAAATTAAACATCAAAGATTGCTTCATCCGGACGCATCATACCATAACAGACTTCCGCCAACTCACGATTAGATTAGCTAACACCGGCTCCCCTCACCCATCGTGTTTTCTTTATCTTCTGCTAGTCGGCTCAGCCCTTAGTTTTCATAACAAACGTCCTATTGCTTAAATTTACTAATACATGGTACGATGAAACAGAATGATAGCGATTCCATTTTTCCGAAAATAAAAAAGAGTGCTTCTTCTACCACTATAAATTATGAATGACTATTCAGTCAACCTATTTTTATCGAAATGAACTTTGTTTACCACTAGACTAGAAATTCTTGGAAAACGTTATTGAAGAAGAACATATTTAAGCCTATTAAGAATTAAAAAGAATCCATTCTCGTGAAGAAACTGGAACTCACTTCCATTTATCGAAAAATTAAGATAATAATAGAACAAATTTCAGGAGGTTATCCATGGAAATTGTGTATAGCATTTTAGTTATCGTATCTTCTGTAGGTGTATTGTGTTTTATGGGGAAATCCGGTTTTGGCTGGGGAAAGTAGCTTTGCATGAGGATGATTGGATTAACGGGGTTAAATCTGAATCGCAAGCCTTTTTCAAAAAACATTCGTTATTTCTAGAAACAAAGAAATATCCTCGCCCTAACATAGAAAAAACCTGGGAATTCCCCAGGTTTTAACCTCTTCTATTTAAAAGTCATTTACATCTTCTCAGGTGCGGTTACTCCAATTAAGTTTAGCCCATTTGCAATGGTAGTACGGACTGCTTTCATTAACGCAAGTCTTGCATTGGTTAACTCGATATTTTCGGTATCTAATACTTTCTCTGCATTATAAAAGCTGTGCAGCAAGGATGCTAATTCAAATACATATTGCGTAATTTTCTGTGGTGTATGCTTTTCAGCAGCATCCACAATAACTTGAGGGAATTCTCCTATCTTCTTCAACAAATCAAGCTCTTTCTCAGAGGTTAATAAAGAAGAATCGAATGATTGCTTAACCTCTATCCCTTTTGCTTCTGCTTGCTTTAGCATCGTGCAAATACGAGCATGTGCGTACTGTACATAGTATACCGGGTTATCATTGGATTGGGAACGAGCAAGCTCCACATCGAAATCAAGCTGAGAATCGTTTGAACGTGCCACAAAGAAATAACGTACCGCGTCCACTCCAACCTCATCCATTAATTCTCTAAGTGAAACAGCATTTCCTGTACGCTTACTCATACGTAGCTTTTCTCCACCATCAAAAAGATTTACCATTTGAATGATTTTTACATCTAAGCGTTCTGGATCATAGCCTAATGCTTCAATTGCCGCCTTCATTCTAGGGATATAGCCATGGTGATCAGCACCCCAAACATTGATTAGCTTGTCAAAGCCACGGTTTAACTTATTTTGATGATATGCAATGTCTGGTGTTAAGTACGTAAATGCTCCGTCATTTTTCACTAATACACGGTCTTTGTCATCACCGAAATCAGTCGAACGGAACCAAGTAGCACCGTCTTGTTCATAGATATAGCCACTATCCTTCAATTTCGCTAATACATCGGTAATCTCGTCATTTTTGTATAGACTTCTTTCTGAGAACCAATTATCAAACTCAACTCCGAAGTCTGCTAAATCTGTTTTTATTTTCCCAAGTGTATGCTCTAAACCAAACTCTTTAAAGAATGCTAAGCGCTCTTCCTCCAATTTATTCGCCCATTCTTCTCCGTGCTCCTCAGCCAATTGCTTCCCTATTGCTACAATGTCCTGACCATGGTACCCGTCCTCAGGCATTGCGACATCCTTACCTAATGCTTGTAAATAACGTGCATTGACAGATAGAGCTAGATTATCAATTTGGTTACCTGCATCATTAATATAATATTCTCGTTCTACTTCATATCCTGCTGCACTAAGGACATTACATAATACATCTCCAAAGGCTGCCCCACGAGCATGGCCTAGGTGAAGATTTCCTGTCGGATTTACCGAAACAAATTCCACTTGAACTTTTGTCCCTTTTCCATGCTCTGTTTTTCCATAGGCTTCTCCAGCCTCTAAAATGGTTGGAATTAAATCGGTTAAGAAATCATTTTTCATGAAGAAGTTAATAAATCCAGGTCCTGCAATATCGACCTTTTCTACTGATGCTTTTGAAGCGTCTAAATTAGCTACGATAGCTTCAGCAATTTGCCTAGGTGCTTTTTTGGCAACACGTGCCAGTTGCATGGCAATATTCGTAGCGAAGTCACCATGGGATTTATCTTTTGGTTTTTCTAATACGACATCTGGGATTTCCGTTTCTTGTGCTAATTCTGCTTTTAATACGGCAGCACGTATTTGTTCTTTTAAATTTGTTTCCGTTTGTGCTAAGACGTTCATTCTTCTTCCTCCTTGTTAAACGTGAGTGTAAGCGTATGATTACGTTCATCTTGTCCGTTCAGTTTTACGGTATATTCCACTTTTAAATGACCTGCTTGCTCGCCACTTAGTGCTTGGTAATCAATTGATTTTGTAAAAGTTTCCATGTGAATGTGACCATGTGGGTGGTTATACACATTCTCCGTCACTTTCTCCGAGCGAAACTGCTGATTCATTGAAACGAGTCCAGACCGTTTAATATTCACTTTTCCTGGTTGAATGGTAATCATACTCTTTATCGCGTGATCCCCTTCCACCTTTTCCTCAAAAGCTAATACGTCCATATTATTCTTCTGATAAAAGTTACCAATCTGCTTCACGGTGCTTGTTTCTTTCAGACCATTATCCTCAATTACCGTATGTAAATGAATGGTTACTTGGTTTTTCATTTTGTCGCTCCTATTATTTGCTCATATTTTACTATTATAGCGACAATCTAAGTCGTATTTCAATATATATAATCAGAAGTTTATTTCCTAGTCTGTTTTCCCATAATGATAATAATTGACAATATACGACAAAACAAATGGAGATTAGGATATGAAGAAAACCATTCTAGCCAAAAAACTCAGACGTATTGTATTGAAAATGACTATCGGAATCACGTTATTCTTTGTCTCAGGAATTCTACTTCTATATCTTATCGCCTTTTTACTAGGTCCGCCTAGTCTGTTAAATGATCAAAGGACAATTTACTATAGTGCTAATGGTGAAATGATTGGTGAAGAGCATGGTGTAGAGAACCGTTCTTGGGTCGATTTGGAAAATATATCCCCCAATTTGATTGATGCGACATTAATGATTGAGGACCAGCGCTTCTATAAACATAACGGCTTTGATATAAAGCGTATCCTAGGAGCAATATTAAAGGATATCAAAACCATGTCTTTAAAAGAGGGGGCGAGTACACTAACCCAGCAATATGCACGCAATCTTTATCTTTCACATGAAAAAACATGGACAAGAAAGCTGAAAGAGGCATTTTATACATTAAGACTAGAAATGTTTTACTCGAAGGAAGAAATTTTGGAAGGATATTTGAATACGGTTTACTATGGTCATGGTGCCTATGGAATTGAAGCAGCAAGTCATTACTTTTTCAATAAAGAAGCTAGTGATTTGACGATCGCGGAGGCTGCTATGCTTGCCGGAATTCCTAAAGGACCGACATACTATTCGCCTCAAAATGATTTAGAAAGAGCAACAAACAGGCAGCAGCAAATACTAGCCATTATGCAGCAAAAAGATATAATCTCAGAAGAAGAATATTTTTCAGCCAAAAGTGAGCAGCTCGTATTTACGGACCCATCCGAAAGAAAACAGCTTAGCATTGGTCCCTATTTTCAAGACACCGTGCTAACAGAGGCTACGGAACTTCTAGATATTGACCAAGAATCCGTTCGGTCTGGCGGGTATCAAATTTACACAACATTAGATATTAATCTACAGAAGCAATTGGAAGAAAGTATTGTCCAAACGATTCAGGATTCAAGCAAAATAGAGGTCGGTGGGGTAGTAGTGGATCCCCATAACGGGGCGATTCGTGCATTGGTTGGTGGCCGTAGCTATGAAAAAAGCCCATTTAACCGTGCGATACAAGCCAAGCGGATGCCAGGTTCTACATTTAAGCCGTTCTTATATTATGCAGCCTTAGAACATGGTTATACGGCAACGACAATGCTAATGAGTAAACCGACTACTTTTGAAATTGATGATGGACAAGTTTATCAACCAAGCAATTTTAACGGATATTATGCGAATGAACCAATTACGTTAGCCCAAGCTCTTGCCTTGTCCGATAATATTTACGCTGTAAAGACAAATATGTATTTAGGAGTAGAAACGCTTATTGACACAGCTAGGAAATTTGGAATTACTAGTAAGTTACCATCTGTGCCTTCCTTAGCACTCGGTACCGCAACTGTTTCAGTCGAGGAAATGGTTTCTGGTTATGCCATGCTTGCTAACGGTGGCTACTCGATTGATGGCCATACTATTGAAAAGATTGTTGACCGGGAAGGAAGAACTGTCTATAAACGCGATGAAAGCAGGAAAAATCCAGTGTTAGATCCACAAAAAGCCTTCATCTTAACACAGCTAATGACTGGTACTTTCGATGAGTCGCTTAATGGCTATATGTCCGTTACTGGTTCTTCTATAGTGGATAATCTAACCCGCACCTACGCTGGCAAAACTGGTTCTACCGATTCAGACAGTTGGATGATTGGATTCAGCCCATCCCTTGTAGCTGGCATTTGGACTGGCTATGATGATAACCGAAGCATAACCTCCGTACCAGAACGCTCCTATTCCAAAGAAATATGGAGCACCTTTATGGAGCAAGCTCATCAAGATATCCCAGAGGAGCACTTCGAAGCCCCAGATGGACTAGTTGCCGTACCAGTTGACCCAACTACCGGACTGCGTGCAACACCACATTGCCCAACCAGTACCGTCATGTTCTTTGAAAAAGGTACCGAACCAGAGTTTTATTGTAATGAACATTTTTATGGCGATGAAATAGAGCAAGATGATAAAGAGAAAGGACTATTCCGACGTTGGTTTGAAGTGTTTTTTGATTGAGGTTAGTGGGGGTTAGGGGTTGGGTCGCGTTGCATTGGAGTGGAGCATGTGCTGAATGAAGGTTAGGGCGCATGCTTTTTTCTTTTGTGCTCATGGGAGGTGGATTTGGGTTTATCTTTCTTCCTTTTGGGCTTATGTGGTTTGGAGTTGGGCGCATCTTTTTCTCTTTTGGGCTCATGTGATTTGGAGTTGGGCGCATCTTTCTCTCTTTTGGGCTTATGTGATCCCTGTTCGGGCTCATGTATTCTGGTTTTGGGCGCATCTCCTCCCCAATCGGGATCATATGAACCCGCATTGGGACCATCTCCTCCCCAATCGGGCTCATGTGAACCGGTTTTGGGCTCATCTCTCTCCTACTCGGGCTAATTTGCTCCGGCTTTGGGACCATCTCCTTCCCAATCGGGCTCATGTGCTCCCGCTTTGGGACCATCTCCTCCCCAATCGGGCTCATGTGAACCGGTTTTGGGCTCATCTCTCTCCCAATCGGGCGTATGTCCTCCGGTTTTGGGACCATCTCCTTCTCACTCGGGCTCATGTGAACCTGTTTCGGGACCATCTCCTCCCCAATCGGGCTCATGTGAACCGGTTTTGGGCTCATCTCCTCCCCAATCGGGCGCATGTTCTCCCACTTTGGGACCATCTCCTCCCCAATCAGGCACATCCTCCACCCCACTCCCACCAAACAAAAAAGAAGCCGACATCCTGCAAGTGTCCAGTTTGCAGGTGTCGGCTTCTTTTTTGTCCTAGTAATACATGAGTAAGCCCATGTATTAATTAGTTTACAAATTTCTGAAGCAAAGTACAAGATTTTATTAAAAGATTCATTTTTCAGACACAAATTGTTCACTTTTTTAATATTTTTTTCCAGTAAAGATAAGAAAAGCCTAGACGGCATGGTTTGAGTCGTAGGAAATAAAAGACATAAGGCGACTAGAGGAAGCTGGTGGTTCCTTAACTTACGGAGGGCTAGTCCCTAGATACCCGGAGCTAGTACACTTTACGTTTATACTTCCATTAAAAAAAGGACTAATAACAATTCCGTTACTAGCCCCTCTTCTTACTATTCTAATGCTTGCTTTAATTCATCGGTAGAGTTTTCCCAGAATTCTGGTTTAAACTCTTTTAAGAAGTCACGTAATAAATGTCTAGACTGTTCATCCATATGGTCGACGATGACATGGCCTTTAAGTGATTTTTCCATATGCTTCACATGCTCTGGCATGGATTTGTATGCTATTTTGTTTGGGCGATCAACTAGAATTTCGCATCCTGCCACTCCTGCATAGTAAGGGCCGTTTTCATTACGGTCGACGTTTACCCATACTATCCAATATAATTTTCCATCGGGTACTTTGGTGCGATCTGGTTGGAATTTCACCCGGCGTTCTACATCACTTCGAGCGTGCATGGCACCCATATCAACATAGGCTTTGTTTTCATTCGGGTCAACAATCACGGATGACATGTTTTCTAAACTAATTGCTCCTACCCCATAGCCCCCATGCCCGTCATTGGAATCATCTTTAATAATCGTAAATCGGTTTTTATTATCTCCGCTCATTCGTAAACCTCCTATACAAACTGTTTATCCACTATTGTAGCACAGCTTGCTTATTTATTTCACGACTATCGTTACTGTAGCTTCCGATTTAACTCGTCAATTAACTTCCAGGCATCCGCCATTTCTTCGTCACTATATTTTTGTTTTGGTTTTACCGCATGTACTTTAAGTTCCACTTCATCCTTTGGTAAATCTTTAAAATATAGCATTGTAGACACTAGTTCTAGAAAACGAGAGGTTTTTCCTTTTAGTAGCTCAATGCTTTCAGAACAATTTGGCATGTCCACACTGTATTGGCTTAAAAACGCAACACCATCATCCGTTAACGTATAGTGATATTGAAAATAATTGCTTTTCACTTCTTTTTCTTCATTGATAAAACCTAAATTACATAACTCCTCCATTCGTAATGAGAGCTCTTCCGAATAAGGACCGTAAAAGTGAAATTGGAATTTTTCCTCAAAAGGAATACCAAATGATTGTAGAATATAGACCATTTTTTGCAGTTTTTTTCTACCGGTCACTTGCTTTGCCTCAGAAAAAAACTGCATTAGCTTTGCATGATTATCTAGCATTTATTCCATCTCCTTGCTATATAGAATTCCTGTGATTTCTTGTACGATTTTTTCATCTTTGATTGCATATAAAAAGTCTTTAGGGAAATATAATTTATGATCCGTTCTTTTTTTACCTGAGATGGATTCTACGATATCTGACTGTCTTGAAAGCTCCTTAAATGATCCATTTGGCATCAACAGGTGAATCGGAAGTCTCTCTTCTTCTTCACCTGGACGATAAAAGTCATATGGTAAATCCGATGAAGAATCCATGACAAGATAGTAATCTGGATTAATCCCTGCTTCTTTAAAAAGCTCGATTAAACGTAATAAATCAGCAACCTGTTTATTAGGATTAAATTCTACGTACTTAAATAAGCGTCTATTCATGAATCGCTCGCATAGATCGCTTAGTATTTCATCTTCTTCCTGTTGCCATAGCTGGAAGTAATAATGAACAATAGACTCATCTAGCTTTAAATATTCATCCAATGAAACATCCCCTGCGAAAAAGGACAGGAAATGGGTCGGTTGTAGGGTAAAATTATAATCTGATTCATATAAATGCTTTGCACGATGTAATATCTTAGTTAAAATGACCTCTGCACTTCTTGTTACAGGGTGGAAGTACACTTGCCAGTACATTTGATAACGACTCATAATATAATCTTCCACAGCATGCATCCCAGAAGATTTAATCACGACTTGGTCTTCCATCGGGCGCATGACACGCAAAATACGCTCCATGTCAAAATGGCCGTAGCTTACCCCAGTAAAATAGGCATCACGCTGCAGGTAATCCATTCTATCGGCATCAATTTGGCTAGATATTAAGCTAACAACTAATTTATTCGTATGTGTTTTACCTATTACATCCGCTACCTCCTGAGCAAAACCAGGACTAACACGTTCTAGCACTCTATTCACACCTGTATCTCCGAGAATGATAGCCTGTGTAAAGTATTCATGGTCCAGCTTAAACACCTTTTCAAAGGAGTGAGAAAATGGACCATGTCCTAAATCATGTAATAATGCCGCAGCCATACATAATAGACGCTGATCATTATTCCAATGTGGTCGGTCCTGAAAATTTTCTATAATACGCCGGACAATTTCATAAACACCTAATGAATGATTAAAGCGGCTATGTTCTGCCCCATGAAACGTAATATTGGTTGTTCCTAATTGTTTTATTCTACGAAGGCGTTGGAATTCAGGTGTTGCAATTAAATCCCAGATCACTCGATCACGAACATGGACATATCGATGTACCGGATCTTTAAACACCTTTTCTTCATGCAGTTTTTCATCTTTGTAGGCCACAGTGTTTCAACTCGTTTCTATTCGACGATTTTGTTATCATTATATAATAGATACTCAGGCGAAAAAAGACATTTTTCTGAAATGGTAAAGGAGAACAACATGAAAAATTGGCAAGAAATCATACATCATACGACATTCCGCTACATTGATCATACGAAAGAAAAATATTTTCATAACGTGTCGAATACCGCATTAACGTCCTTTGCAATTGATGATGCCCTTGCGACCTCTGTAAGCTTGGCAAAGTCACCTCCCAGCATGAGACTATGGGTCCACCCCAAAACGATTGTACTTGGAATTCCAGATGCACGTTTACCTTATGTAGATGAAGGGGTAAAGCTATTAAGAAGTCATGGCTATCAAGTTATCGTACGAAATTCTGGGGGGCTAGCTGTTGCACTCGATGAAGGCGTTCTAAATTTATCCCTTGTACTGCCAGGGGTAAAACATCTGTCGATTCATGAATGTTACGAAGCCATGGTTAGCTTTATTCAATACATGCTCCGTGATATCACAAATGAAATTGAGGCCTATGAAATTGTCGAATCCTATTGTCCTGGTGACTATGATTTAAGTATTAATGGGAAAAAATTTGCCGGAATTTCGCAACGCAGAGTCCGTGATGGTGCCGCTATCCAGATTTATTTAGATATTGAGGGAAATAGCCATGAGCGTGCAACTCTGATTCGACAATTTTATGATATTAGCTTAAAAGGGGAAGAAACGAAATTTACCTATCCAACTGTTAATCCAAACGTTATGGAATCTTTGTCGAACCTTACCGGACAACACTTGACAGTTCCCGACATGATTGGACGCGTTTTAGCCACTTTGCAAGAATTAGGAGAAGTCGTCGAAATACCATTTTCCGAAGATGAGCTGGATGAATTTTCCAACCGATATAAACAGATGGTAAAGCGGAATGAGAAAATAGTAAAAATGCAAGAGGAAGCTTAATGGAGTTGAATTAAGCTTCCTTTTTCCATTGTATAGACATGACCACCATCAAATGCCTGCAGATTTCCATTTTTAAAATATATTCCCGTTTGCTCATCAATACCATAGTTGTGGGCTGAATGTATATCCCTTGTCAACTGTGTGAGATGCTCCTGCTCATTCCACTGTGTGAAGTGCACCGCAATTAATGTGTCTTTAATTAATCCTAGTCCAGTTCGTTTCTGATAGTGATCCCAGCCACCATCCCGTGCGGAAATCACACATAATTCCGGACTAATTAATGCACCTGCAGAAAATCCCGCAACAGGAATCCCCTTCTCATAAGCATTTCGTACGGCATCTGCTATTTCCGTATCTACAATACAATCCGCGTATTTAGCCGTATCTCCGCCACAAATAATGATTCCATTACTACCTTTGATGATGCTAATCGCCTCTTCCACTGGTGTAGATGGTAAAGGTACATTGGAATATTCCGCTTGACTGAAATTGGATAATCGATCCGTATAGCGGTGAATGATAGGTTCCCCACCATCTATAAAAAGGATTGCTATTGGCCCAGGTGAAGTCAATTCCATAAATTCCTTGGCAAAAATAGCAGTAAAAGGTGAACCACCACCGAAAAGAAATAAATGCTTATCCATTCCCCTCAGCCCCTGTCTTAATATTTTGAACCATTATAACATAAGAAAAAGCCTGCAATAGATTTTTTCTATAACAGGCTTTTCTCTTATTACAATGCTTGAGCAGCGGTGATTAATGCAAGATTATAAACATCCTCTGCACTACATCCACGTGACAAGTCATTTACAGGCTTATTTAACCCTTGTAGGATTGGACCAACTGCTTCAAATCCACCTAAGCGTTGGGCAATTTTATAGCCAATATTTCCAGCTTCTAAACTTGGGAAAACAAATACGTTCGCATCCCCTTGAATAACTGCATCTGGTGCCTTTTTCGCTGCAACACTTGGAACAAATGCTGCATCAAATTGGAATTCGCCATCAATTACAAGAGAAGGATCTTTTTCCTTAGCAATCTGTAATGCTTCCACCACTTTTTCCGTTTCTGGTGACTTCGCAGAGCCTTTTGTAGAAAAGCTTAGCATTGCTACTTTAGGATCCACCCCGAATAATTTAGCTGTTACTGCAGACTCCACAGCGATTTCTGCTAGATCATTACTATCTGGTGTGATATTGATAGCACAATCAGCAAACACATATTTTTCATCACCACGAACCATGATAAATACACCTGACGTTTTCTTCACGCCTTCTTTTGTTTTAATGATTTGTAGTGCTGGTCGTACCGTGTCTGCTGTTGAATGGGCCGCACCACTTACAAGACCATCTGCTTCATTCATGTACACTAACATCGTACCAAAGTAATTTTCATCCACTAACATTTTTCGAGCATCTTCTTCTGTTGCCTTCCCTTTTCGACGTTCGACAAAAGCCTGTACCATATCGTCAAATTTTTCATAGCTGTTTGGGTCAAGGACAGTTGTTGCACTTAAATCGACATTTAATTCAGAAGCCTTTTGTTGTACTGCATCCTTGTCACCAATAACGATAGGGTTCAGTACTCCCTCTGTTCCTAGCTTACTAGCAGCGGTAAGAACACGCTCATCTAATCCTTCTGGAAATACGATTGATTTATTTTTGCCGTTAATCTGTGATTTTACCTCATCAAATAAGTTACTCATTATCTTACCTCCAATTGTTGTATGTACTTAATATGTATCAACATGATGTAAAAGTTGCACATATCGTGTTGTTTAAACCAATTATCATCATAGTATAAAATGCCCTAGAATGAAATGAAATGACTCAGCAAGAAATCGACAATCTGGTGACAACCCTACTAAAAAACCGGTTAACCATTGATATATCAATGTTCCTCCATCATTTAATAGGAAGCCCTCTTTCATGATTATGCCATTCATTTGTGATATAGTAAACATATGAAATAGATATTACTACGAAGGAGAGATATATATGGTAGAAGCTGTCGAAACAATGGATGGATGGTATAGCCTACATGATTTCCGCACAATAGATTGGACTTACTGGAAAACTGCAACTCCAGAAGAAAAGAAAGAAGCTATTGCTAGCTTTGAAGCACTCATTACGAAATGGGATGCTGTCGAGGAAGCAAAAAACGGGTCTCATGCCATGTATAAAATTGTCGGTCAAAAAGCAGACCTTATGTTTATGTTCCTCCGCCCAACCATGGAAGAATTAAATGAGCTAGAAACAGAATTAAACAAAACTAAATTTGCTGAGTTCCTAACTCCTGCTCATTCGTACGTTTCTGTAGTTGAGCTTTCTAAATATCGCCCTGCTAAGGATGGAATCGATCCTGAAACATTACCTGAAACACAAGCTCGCTTAAAACCTATCTTACCAAAATGGGAGCATGTTTGTTTTTACCCAATGGATAGACGTCGTGTAGGAGATGAAAACTGGTACACCTTAGAAAAAGATGTTCGTGGTAAATTACTTTATGAGCACAGTAAAACAGGTCGTAAATATGCTGGTAAAGTAAAACAGATCATTACTGGTTCTATCGGTCTAGATGATTGGGAATGGGGCGTAACTTTATTCGCTCACGAGCCACTACAATTCAAAAAAATTGTATACGAAATGCGTTTTGATGAAGTTAGCTCACGCTATGGTGAATTCGGTGAATTCTTTGTCGGAAACTTATTGAAAAAAGAAGAAATCGCTAAATTCTTGGAAGTATAAAACGAATAAACAAGACTTTCTGTTTCGACAGGAAGTCTTTTTCTATGCGGTTTTTGCAAGTTTTGATGAAAATACAAAGATTTTGTCAAAATCAGGACTGTGTCTAATATGTAGGATAATGTAGTAGAGGGATTCCCTACCCTGGCTTCAAAGATTTACCTCTTATGCGAATTGCTAATCGTAGTAGCTACCTAACAGGAAAATTATACTAGCTGAAAATTATATCAACCACAAGAGAAACATACCCATTTATCTCATCGCCAAACTTTTACTCTCTCCCCTACCTCGATCCCACTATAAATTTTCTAAAAAATATCTAGGCATATCACTTCCCACCCATACATACATATAATCATAGTAGACCTTGGATAGAAATGAGGTGTACTAATGGCGGTAATATCACATAACGAGAGCGATATTGATCTATTGGCACGTCTAATACGTGCTGAAGCAGAAGGTGATGGCAAACAAGGAATGTTAATGGTTGGAAATGTAGGGGTAAACCGTGTTCGAGCTGACTGTCTTGATTTTGTAGATATAAGAAGTATTCATGATATGGTATATCAACAGCCTGGTGGCTTTGAAGCCACTATTAAGGGATATTTTTATCAGCGGGCGCGAGAGTCTGAAAAGCGATTAGCTCGCCGGACGATTCAAGGGGAAAGGTTCCATCCTGCGAGTAATGCTTTATGGTTTTTTAGACCTGATGGAGCTTGTCCAGCTCAATGGTATAACCAATGGAACAGTGGAAGGTTTAAAGCACATTGCTTCTTCGCCCCATCCGCCGAAGATTGTCCAACTGTATTTTAAATAATTTTTAGGAGGTTTTATAGAATGTCTGATCATAACAACCAAGGAAAGTCTCAACAAAATGCAAGCTATAGCCAACAACCTTATTACTATTTCCCACCAACTTCTCCAGCATTTTATCCAGCATTTCCATATCGCCAATTTGGATTCCCACAGCAACAGCCCGGTCAACAGCAACAGCAACAACAATCACCATTTATTGATGTTCCAGGAATGCTACCAGCGGAGCAATCTTACATCGAGAACATCTTACGTCTAAATCGCGGCAAAGTTGCGACCGTTTATATGACGTTTGAAAACAATCCAGAGTGGAACGCCAAAATCTTTAGAGGGGTGATTGAGGCCGCTGGTCGAGATCATATCATACTTAGTGATCCACAAACCGGGAAGCGCTACTTATTACTGATGGTGTATTTGGATTATATTACATTCGATGAAGAACTAAATTATGAATACCCTTATGGAACTAACCCAAATCTAGCTACCTTCCCACCAAGATAAACAACGATTTGCATACAACTAGTTAGCTCCGGAAATGTACTTTTCTTTCATTTATTTCCGGAGCTAATAAAGTATCATGTTATTCGTTTATCTCAGATAGAAAACTAATTAAAAGTACTATAAAAGTGGCTGGGACATAAGAATTTATCTTAAAGGAAAAACCGAATGATGAGCAAAGACCCCGCTCCGGAAATATACTTCGCTTTCCAAGGGCGGCTGGTGAGGCTTCGCACTGCGGGGTCTCACCTATGCCTATCCTCCCGTAGGAGTCTAGGTATATTTCCGGAGCTAGTATCGTGTATCATTCGGTTTTACATTTAATTCTTGTAGTTATGTCCAAGCCTTTTTACATCACGTTATTTGCGAGGCGACTTTATATGCGACATCCATATAATAAATTTATACAAGGTGAACTGGTTGCAATTGGACTCGCCATAGTTTGCGGACTTATCGCATTAATACAAGGCGTTTTTTTACTTATCGTTATTTGCCTTTACCTACTAGCAGCAAGCCTTGTGTTTGACGGACTCATCGCCATGAATATGCGCAATCCAAACCACGGTGTCAAACAAATGCTAAGAGCGGCAATCCTGTTTCTATTAACCACTTTCCTATTCATTTTCTTATAGGAACTTGATAATCGTATATCCCAGTAAAATCCATCCAATTAAAAATGCTACCCCGCCAAGAGGGGTTATCATAGCGAAGGTTTTAATGCCTGTAGTGGAATAGATATATAGGCTACCTGAAAATAGGACAACCCCAATAAAGAATAACCACCCAGCCCAAGACAAGCTTCCGGACTGTAGTTTCCATCCAATTAATCCTGTTACAAACAATGCTACGGTATGGAACATCTGATATGTAACAGCCTTTTCCCATGTACGTAAAGCTTTTTCTGTTAGCTTACCTTCCAGTCCATGTGCTCCAAATGCACCAAGGGCTACAGCTAGAAAACCATTAATTACACCCAATATTAAAAAGATCTTCATCTCTTTGTACACTCCCTATTAAAAATCAAAAATCGAATCACCATTGCCTTCATCATCGAGCTCGATTGATCGTTTAAAGGTCTGTTGTGAAGTTGACTTTGCTTTTGGTGTTTCTCCTATCATTGCTTTTAATTCTTCCTCACTAATCGCATCTGTTTTTTCCTCTGTTGGTTGTGGTTGGCTTTCTGGTAAAAATAAATCACATAATAAACGTATATTTTCTATATTCTTAAGCATTTCTGGTTGGTTATGCTGATTCTGCATTGCCTGCTTTAGTTCTAGCATCATTTTCTGTAGAATCCGCTCATTTGCAACGGCCACTTGTGACACTCCTCTTTTTCTTAATCATTCTTCTTTATCATACCGAAAAGTATTACCATCATAAAGTAAAATAGACTTCTTCCAGGAAAATTAAAAAAGCCTTGAGCACCTCAAGACTTGTACTTACGTCATTAGGGAAAAGGCAAAGTTACGCACTTTGATCCTTATTCTCTTCTAAATAGCGACTAAAAACCCATTGCAAAAATTTAATCTCATCACTACTAAGCTTGCGATCTAGTTTACCTTCTATGTCTTTATGCATTTGCAAATAGTGTTTCATACGCTACTGGTCCCCTTTCGTATAAACCATCAATTATATATTACAATTTTTAGAATATATACTCAACATGTTTTTAATCAAATAGTGATTAATAACTAAAAAATAATAGATAGTGGAAAAATACAGCAATATAAAAGTACCATTCTCTGCTGCAATAACTGTTCGTTTTTACCCAGATTTCCTTCTAGCAAACTAGCTTTTTAATAAAAATTCATTTTGACAAATATATATGCGGAACTTATACTATTAACAGTGATTTAATTACTATTATTTTAATATACTAATACTAAACATATGAACAAGGTGGTTTGCCATGAAACATTCTTACACTCTCAAGGAGCAGCTAAAATTTATAATCCCCTCGCTTCTAGGTATTTTCTTTTTTATGATTCCAGTAAAAACAGCTGATGGATTTTCCATCCCGATTGCAATCTTAGCAAATTGGGTACAAGATGTGCTTGCTGGACAATTATCACTAATCATGATGATCATCATTTCTTTAACAGCAGTATTAACCATTCTTGCAAGAGTGATTGGTATTGATGCTTTAGCCAAAACTCCATTTTTTAAAAAACTACTTTATGTTAATTGGTTTTGGACTATTGCTAGAGTCCTTGCAGCTGCCTTTGCTATTATGGTTTATTTTAAAATTGGACCCGAGGCAATCCATAGTGAAGATACAGGTCAATTATTATTAGATGATCTATTGCACGTATTGTTTGCCGTCTTTTTGTTTGCTGGTATTTTCCTACCGTTGTTAATGAACTTTGGACTAATGGAATTATTCGGTACACTCGCAACAAAGATCATGCGCCCATTATTTAAGCTACCAGGTAGATCCTCAATTGATGCATTAGCATCTTGGATTGGTGATGGTACTATCGGGGTTCTACTTACTAGTAAACAATATGAGGATGGATACTATACGAAGCGTGAGGCTGCAGTTATTGGTACTACCTTTTCAGTTGTTTCGATTACATTTTCTTTAGTAGTCATTGATCAAG
Organism: Ornithinibacillus sp. FSL M8-0202; assembly: GCF_037975285.1. Lineage (GTDB taxonomy): Bacteria > Bacillota > Bacilli > Bacillales > Amphibacillaceae > Ornithinibacillus > Ornithinibacillus massiliensis. Next base: position 2,420,845 of record NZ_CP150248.1, on the reverse strand, counting down.
TCAATCTTAGTCATATGTTTGTTCCATTCTATATTACGATTCTGATTGCCGGACTAGTTGCAGCATTAGTAATGCCAAGAATCCCTCCACTTTCACGAAAAGCGGATACGTATATTAATGAACAAGCTTCTGGGATTGAAGAAGAAATACCAGAAGGCCATAACTCATTGTCCTTTGGTTATAAAAAAGCAGTTGATCGTGCGAAAAAAGAATCTAGTATTTATCAGTTTGTAAAAGAAGGTAGCCAGAACATTTTAGATATGTGGATGGGCGTTGCTCCTGTCGTAATGGCTTTCGGTTTAGTTGCTCTTATCATTGCGGAATATACACCCGTATTCCAATGGTTAGGTATGCCGTTTATTCCGATATTAGAGCTAATGCAAGTACCATTTGCACAAGAAGCATCTGAAACGATTCTAATTGGATTTGCTGATATGTTCCTGCCATCCCTTATCGGTTCATCGATAGAGGCGGAAATCACAAGATTTATTATTGCGGCATTATCGGTTACACAATTAATCTACATGTCAGAGGTAGGGGGACTTTTACTAGGCTCCAAAGTACCAGTTTCGTTCAAAGACCTAATCGTTATCTTCCTGCTTCGAACGCTTATTACATTACCAATTATCGTACTTATGGCACATATTATTTTCTAACCTAATTGCCATTTTGTTTAGGAACATTCCCTAAACTAAAGCAAATAATCCCGTATCACATTAACCGTGATACGGGATTATTACTATTTCTAGAAAAAGGGGGGCTACTTATATATACGTAATCCATTGGAAGAAAGTTTCAACAGGCTAATAACTTATTACCATTTTTTTCATATTCGTCATTTTACACTCGATTAATGGCTGACTCATCATGATCACTGGTTTACTAGAAAGTGCTAACACGATGAGCATGGAAACTCCGGCAAGCCCTATCACATCAAGGGGACTGCTTACTTGGAAGATATCAAAAGCACGGAAATATTGAATAATAAAGCCATGTAACAGATAGACATAAAGCGTTCTTTCTCCTAGTTTAGTCATGCTATTCCGCTTAGTCGGAATCCACGCAAGAACACTCGCTGCCATTAAGGTTGAGGTTACATACACTAGCAGTCTTGCTACCCCACCAAATTCCGTCATTCCTAGATCAAAGTAAGATTTAGATGCAAGCAGCCAACCAGTATTAACGTCAGGCGCAAAATATATCCCAACAGCGATGAACACCATCACCATAACCGATACTATCTTCACGCTCTTACGCTTCAACAGCATCACATGCTCTTCCTTCAACCAATAACCTAATAAGAAGTATGGGAAGAACACAAATGTCCTCGATAAACTAAATGAATGGCCAATTGCCGCTAAATAGCCAACAGTTATACCAAGTAATATTGCAACTAGTAAACTAGCATACGCTGGTAGCCTCTTAAATAAGATTAATAACATATGCCAACTAAATAAACTAATTAAAAACCACAATGACCAATGTGGGTAAAATATATCTGTTAACCAATTGGATTTCCCAATTAAATAATAGTAGGAAGAATAGATTAATTGAAAGATTACATATGGAAGTAAGAGCTTTTTAGCTAAATTGATAATATACCCTTTATTCCCAAAACCTTTAGCAAAGAATCCAGATAAGAATATGAATGCTGGCATATGAAACGTATAAATCCACGTATACAGCGTATGCATCCCCGCTGAACCGTCAATATAGGGCTGGATAACATGCCCAAACACCACTAAGAAGATTAAAAGTACTTTCGCGTTGTCAAAAAAGGCGTTACGTTCCAAGGCTCTCATTCCTTTACAAATTATTTCAAACAAAATCTTAATCACTCTTTACCCGCTTCAAAACAAAAATACGCATTATCCAACACGATTTAGAGGGGTTGTTAACAACATGTAAAGGCAATGAAAGATTGAAAATAGACTGTAATCTGTGTAATTGGATTAAATTGGTGGATTTGGGTTGGGGAGCTTTCTCTTGGGTTGGGGAGTTTCTTGTGGGGTGGGGAGCTTTCTCTTGGGTTGGGGAGCTTCTTTTGCTTTGGGGGTATCTTGCTTCGGGGCGGGCTTATCTTTCTTTGGCTTGGGCGCATCTTCTTCCTTTTTGGGGCTATTTTTCTTTCGGATGGTCGTATCTTCCACTGACCTGGGCTTATCTTCCTTTCTCTCGGGCTCATCTCTCCACGCTTTGGGCTTATCTTCCTTTCTCTCGGGCTCATCTCTTCCCGCTTTGGGCCTATCTTCCTTCCACTCGGGCGCATCTCCTCCCTCCTTGGGCTCATCTTCCTCCCCATCGGGCTCATCACCTTCCTCCTTGGGCTCATCTTCCTTCCACTCGGGCTCATCTCTCACCACTTTGGGCTCATCTCCTCTCGCTTTGGGCTTATCTTCCTCCCCCTCGGGCTCATCTCCTCTCGCTTTGGGCCCATCTTCCTCCCCATCGGGCTCATCTCTCCACGCTTTGGGCCTATCTTCCTTCCACTCGGGCTCATCTCTCCACGCTTTGGGCCTATCTCCCTTCACATCGGGCCCATCTCCTCTCGCTTTGGGCTTATCTTCCTCCCCCTCGGGCTCATCTCCTCACGCTTTGGGCTCATCTTCCTCCCCATCGGGCGCATCTCCTACCGCTTTGGGCTTATCTTCCTCCCCCTCGGGCTCATCCTCCACCACTTTGGGCTCATCTCCTCCCTCCTTGGGCGCATCCCCCTTCTCCAAAACCCTCCCCCACCACAAACAAAAAACCCCCACCATACAAGTGAGGGTCTAACTTACTGTGCTGCTTTCTTTTTAGTGGTTCCTTTTTTCTTCTTAGGTTGTGATGGCTTTGGTTTATCCTTTTTAGCTCGATCTAATGATGCTTGTAGAGCTCCCATCAAGTCTGTAACATTGTCTGGCTTTGGCTTGTCCTTTGCAGTAGTGGTTTGGTCGGTATTTTTCTTTTCTTCAATTAATTCTACCAATGCTGTTCGGTATTCATCCTTATATTTGTCAGGTTCAAATTCAGTTGTAAGTTGGTCGATTAACATCTTAGCTGTATCTAATTCTTTTTTGGCAAGTTCTACATTTTCAGGAATATTTGGAACCTCTTTCACATCCCTAACTTCATCGGGATAATGAATGGTCTCTACAACTAATGCATTTTTATAAATACGAATGACCGCTAACTGCTCTTTAGAACGAATCATCATTTTGGCTACACCGATTTTCCCGCTTTCTTCCAGGGCTGCTCGTAATAACCCATATGCCTTACTGCCACCCTCATTAGGCGACAGATAATAACTCTTTTCAAAGTAAATTGGATCAATATCCTCCAACTTTACAAAATCAATTATTTCTACTGCCTTATCCTCTTGCTCTTTTTTTAACTCTGCCAGATCTTCTTCGTCTAGAATAACAAATTTATTTTTTGCATATTCATACCCTTTGACGATATCCTCTGTTCCAACTTCCTTTTCACAGATAGGGCATACTTTCTCATACTTAATAGGCGACTTACATTCCTTATGAAGCTGTCTTAAGGAAACATCCTTATTCTCCGTTGCTGCGTGCATTTTTACAGGTATATTCACTAGCCCAAAGCTAATGGTTCCCTTCCACATCGTATGCATTCGAAATCCTCCCTTTTTCATAGTTTGTCGAAGTTCATGATTTTTAATCGTTGGATGATTATTTTATCGTTATTTCAACCATCCTATTATGGAAGGGAGTTATTCCTATGGATGTTATGAAACCAATCGCGACAAAGGATATTCCAAAGGGTGAAGACTGGCTATATGAAGTGAAATATGACGGATTTCGCTGTGTCCTCCATTGGGGAGATAATGGCGATATGAAGCTTATCAGTAAAAATAAAAAAGACCTTACTCCACAATTTCCAGAAATTATTGCTTATTGCAGGGAGAAAGCATCAATAGTTAAAAAGCAACTTCCAGTAAGCATAGATGGGGAACTTGTTATTTTAAATAATCCATACCAGTCCAACTTCTCCCTTATTCAAAAGCGTGGTCGCTTAAAGAATAAAGAATCTATCCAAAAAGCTGCACAATCAAGACCCGCAACCCTACTGGCATTTGATTTGTTCGTATTGGCAGGATCCGACATATCTAAAAAGCCTTATGAGACTAGAAAAAGGGCATTATCATCATTCTTCGACAAAGGAAAAATATGTCGTCATGCGGGGAATCGGATTGGTTATGTGAAAGCTTTTGAAGATCCTGACGAGTTATGGAAAGTCGTCTTTAACCATAAAGGGGAAGGGATCATTGCCAAACGGAAAAAGAGTCCCTACCGCCCTGGAAAAGCTCATCAAGATTGGTACAAGATTAAGAATTGGCGATTGATACATGCTTTCCTAACGGCATATGATAGCAAAAACGATTATTTCACTGTACAGGTCTTTGATGAGGAAGCATTATATTCTGTTGGCAAATGTAAGCATGGACTACCAGATACCGATTTTGATACGGTGAAGAAATTGTTTATCGAAAACGGCGAAAAGAATGGCGTAAACTATACCCTTCCACCTGCAGTCTGTGCCGCAATACACACCTTAGATATTTACCAAGGAGAGCTCCGTGAACCGGAATTTTACCGGATTGCCACAGAGATAAAGCCAACTGAATGCACGGTAGAGAGACTAGAACTAGATTTAGCTATGCTGCCTAACGTCATTGAGTTTGCAAATACGGACAAATTGTATTGGCCCGCGGTTGGTCTGACTAAAGGAAATTTCTTACGCTATATTCGCGAAATATCTCCGTACATGTTACCTTTCTTAAAGAATCGAGCACTTACCACTATACGTTGTCCAGATGGTGTTGATGGTGAGTCTTTTTTCCAAAAGCATCTCCCCTCCTATGCACCGGATTTTATTACAGGGATTGGGGAAGGCGATGAGAAAATCATGGTATGTGATTCACTTGAATCGTTATTATGGTTTGCTAATCATGGTACATTGGAATATCATGTTCCATTCCAAGTCGTAACGAGCAAGATGCCAAACGAGATTGTGTTTGATTTGGACCCACCAAGTCGAGATGAATTTATTTGGGCGATTAAAGCAGCTCGCATTATTAAACAGTTGCTTGATGACTTACAACTGAAATCCTTTATTAAAACCTCTGGAAATAAAGGCCTCCAAGTCCATATTCCAATCCCAGAGGAAAGTATGACCTATGAAGATACCGGAGTATTTACCCAAGCAATAGCCTACACGGTAGAAAGCCAGCATCCCGATCTGTTTACTACAGAAAGAATGAAAAACAAACGAAACGGTAGGCTCTATATCGATTACGTTCAGCACGGAAAGGATAAGACATTAATTGCTCCTTATTCAACAAGAAAAACGGCAGAAGGAACCGTAGCAACACCCCTGTACTGGGAGGAAGTAACAGACGAACTACGACCAGAAATGTTCACGGTAGAAAATGTGGTAAAGAGAGTTCAACAAAACGGTTGTCCGTTTCGGGATTATTTCTTAGTCGGGGAAGAGCAAGACATGGCGCTAGTGATAAAATTAATCCAATAGGTGGCAACTATTAACTAGTTTCCACCTTGATTGTTTCTTCTTTTCTTGTAAATCACATTCCACACCCTTATAATTGCTCCTATCAATAGCACCAGAATTGTAATAAGAATGATAGGACTAGAACTCTCTAGTTCTACCCCTTGATTCACTTTTTCCTCTTCTATCCTATTCCATTCATCTGCGTTCCTTTCCGCCATTCCGTAACTGGCTGGTAATGAAAACAAAAAAATAAGTGAAACAAGTATCGCAAAAACAGTTCGTTTCAACTACACATCCATCCCTTCTTATCATAAAAATATTGAAGGTCGTATGTTGTATGGGTGGCATCATTTTTTACTATGTGAGTCAATTTCATAATTGCTCTTTTTAAAAATACAGAATCCTACAGAATTTCTAAAATGTATTTTTAAAAACAGAAATCATGCTACTTGTTGCTGATTTAATTGTACATTAATTCGGTCTGCGGCTAACTTTGAAGCATTATAAATAAGGGTTACCATGTCAAAATGAATTTTTGCACGTTTCCCAGTACGATAGCGAACATTGTTCAGTTGAAAGAATTCTTTCAGATAGGCATTAACCCGTTCTACGGCAGTACGACGTTTGAAAATGTTTTTCCATGCTTGTGACCCGCGTGCTGGTGCGGTATATCTGCGAAGGTCTGAAGTGATTTTCACTTTATAAACCTTTTGGCAAATACCTTCATTAGCTAAGGGACAGTCGCTGCATTCCTTTGGTCTTGTGTATTTCAATGTTTCATATTTAGGATCAAAACTATCATAACGATAAGAATGCTCTCTGAAACAAGTTGGGGCAAAGTGTTTATCATAGCCAATGATTTCCCCTTCATTTCGCTTATTATACGCGATGACGGATTGTTGTCCCATTCGATGTACCTGCTCGTATATGGGTTCATAGTCATAGCCCGCATCCATTGTTTGATAACGTAATGGAAGGTGAAGGCGTTCCTGAATTCCTTTCAGTAAAGGGATAGCTGCCTTACCATCATTTAGACTCCCAGATGAAAAAAGAGCCTGTAGAATGTATTTGCTTGATGTACCAACGGCTAAATGACCTTTGTAGCCAAACCAAAAAACATTTTGTCCTTCTGAGTTCTTTTTCACGCCCCATTTAGGGTCTTGGGGAACTTCGGCACGTAGTTCGGCTAGGGGAACATCTAATTGGGCCACAATTTTTCTATCATATAAAGGTAAATTGGCTTCCGTTTCAGCTTGTTCTTTAAGCCACCCGTCACGCTCATCTTTTGATTTCCGACCACGTTTTTGGGGTTCAGATTTTGGCTTTTCTTCTTTTGGCTGCGCTTGGTCTCGTGCTTCAAAATGGGTTGCATCAATGGCCACTGTATCATCCGTGATGAAACCTTCTGCAATAGCCTGGAGGACCACTTTTTCTTGTTCTTTCTCAAGGATATCGCTTTCCTCCAATTTCGTTATGAGACGTGAATAGGAGGATTCTGAAGGCACATGATCAGAAACCAAAAAGCCACAATTTAACTTAAAAGCTAGATCATCATGAAGACGTTTTATAAGATCCTTCATCGTAGGGATGCGCTCTATGTATCTTACAAAGGTGGAGATAATCATGGCTGCATAGTTTAGTTCTTCCGGTGCACCCAACCGTGATTTTTTCGCCACTTGATGGTACATCGAATCCAAATCTACCGCTGAAATAATGGCTTCATATTTTTGGGTAGGTTCCATGTCAAATAATTCCTGTATGCCAAATAGGCTAGGTTGTCGTATAATAGTCATAAGAAGTACTCCTCCAGTCTTTTTATGGTTTGTGGTCAACTACCATTATACAAGATTTGGGGAGGTACTTCTTTTTTTATCTCTTAAACCCCTTGATACACAAGGGCTAAGAATTATGAAATTCATTCATGTAAATATACTTTACTTTTCATCGAACAAAAATATAACCGTTCCTACATATAATCTAGGAACGGTTATCGTTATATTATAGAGATTTTGCTTCTTCAATTGCGGTTTTATCATTAAATACTTTACTATTAAAGTTTCCAAGTATTCTTGATGTTAATGTACCAGTAACCATTGCACCATTAACATTTAATGCCGTACGTCCCATGTCAATGAATGCTTCAATTGAAATCAATAGACCCGCTAATCCAACTGGTAATCCCATAGAGGAAAGAACGATAAGTGCAGCAAATGTTGCTCCACCACCAACACCAGCGATTCCGAATGAGCTAAAGCCAATAATTAATACAAGTGGAACTAAGAATTCCCAAGTTAATGGATCAATTCCAACAGATGGCGCGATCATGACCGCTAGCATCGCAGGGTAAATTCCGGCACATCCATTTTGCCCCATAGTCGCACCGAACGATGCAGACATATTGGCGATACCTTCTTCTACACCTAGTGCATTTTTCTGAGCAGAAACATTTAATGGAATTGTTCCTGCACTTGAACGTGAAGTAAAGGCAAAGCTTAATACAGGCAATACTTTTCTTACATAATTTATCGGATTTAAACCAAACACACCTACTAATACTAGGTGAATAATAAACATAATGGCTAATGCTAAGTAAGATGCTAATACAAACTTACCAAGCTGTAAAATTCCTGCAAAATCTGTTGTAGCTACCGTATTCGCCATTAAGGCTAAAATACCGTATGGTGTTAAACGTAATACTAGAGTCACGATACGCATGACAACACCATATACCGCGTTAACCATTTTCGTAAAGGTCTCCGCTTGTTCTGGATTTTTGCGACGTAATCCCAGAACGGCAACCCCAACAAAGATGGAGAAGATTACGACCGCAATAACAGATGTTGAACGAGCTCCTGTCATATCTAAGAAGATATTAGACGGAATAAAGTTTAAAATACGCTGTGGTGTTGTAACTCCTTCTACATCAGACGAATAACGTTCTTCCAGTGAAGCAGCACGATCTTGTTCTGCTTGCCCTGCTGTAATTTCTTCTGCATTTAAATCAAATATCGTTGCCGCAGCAACCCCGACTAGAGCAGCTACCATTGTCGTAACAATGAGAAGTCCAATAATCCAACTAGCCATTTTACCAAGCTGCGCTGTTTTCTCAAGGTTTGTAATTGCTTGGATAATCGATATCATAACCAACGGCACAACAATCATCATTAGGAAGTTAATATATCCTCGCCCAACGATACTGTACCAATCTGTCGTTAAAGCAAGCGTGTCAGATCCACTTCCATAAATCCATTGTAATAACGCTCCTAGTACAATCCCTAATCCTAGACCTGTAAATACTCGTTTCGTAAAGGAAACATGTTTGCGTTGCATATAAACTAATAAACCAATAATAACGAGTAATACGGCAATATTTAAAATGACCATCCAGTCCATGTATAAATCCCCCTCTAATTTTTTATAAGTTATGTCTTCTACATGACTATCGCTACTAAAATTGATAAATCCGATAAAATTAGTATGACTTGAATAAGATACATCGTTTTTCACCAAGTGTCAAGAGAATGAATTCAACTATACTGACAAAAAGTAATGTAATTAGCTATTACCACTACTGGCAAAATGAAGGACACTACGCGTATACGTAGTGTCCCCCTATTTTTTATAAAATATGATATTGTAGTTCCAGATCCACATTACCTTGAATTGCTCGAGATATCATACAGCTTTTTTCTGCTTTTTGAATTAACTTTTCCAATACTTCATAATCCTTCTCACTTGCCTGGCTTGTTAATGAAACGGTAGGTCGGTGTATAATTTTTTTATATGTAAATACACCATTGGTTACATCGACAATCCCTTCTGACTCTAAAGCCATCTCTTTTAATGGTAAATTGGCTCGTTCCATCATCGCTGCTAAGGTAATAATATAGCAAGTAGCTGCGGCACCAAGCAGCATTTCATCTGGGTTTGTCCCAACACCTGGGCCATCCATTTCAGTAGGAATGGAAATCTTCGTCTTTAAATTTCCTGCGTCAATATATCCCTCACTATTTCGTCCGCCTGGCCAATCCGCTTTTAAATGAAAATGATGTTCTGCCATCTTAACTCACCTCATTATTCATTCTAACGGAATACTTCTTTAAATGAAAAAGTAATGCATAATCTCTCCTAATACAACTCCAATAATTACAATCATCCACGCAGGAGTTTTCCAGAAATACATTAGGGCGAATAAAATCGCTGCTAACGAGAAGCTCGCTGCATTTGTAATGGAGCTAGTAAAGACAGGATCATAGAATGCGGCTAGTAAAATACCAACCACACTTGCATTGACTCCTGTTAAAATTCCCTGGAATCGCTTGTGCTTGCGCAGCTCACTTAAAAAAGGAAGTGCTCCAATGATAAGCAGAAATGATGGTAAAAACATAGCTACCGTCGCAATGATTCCCCCTACAAGACCACTAATCATCGTCCCAAGATAACTGGCAAATGTAAATAACGGACCAGGTACAGCTTGAGCCATACCATAACCAGCAAGAAATTCACTGCTTGTTACTAATCCATTCGGGACAACCTCTTGTTCTAATAACGGTAATACCACATGTCCTCCACCAAATACAATGGAACCAACCCGGAAGAACGTATCAGCAATACTTACATATTGATTGTTCATCACTTGTGCCAAAATAGGTAGTCCAATTAATAGAATGACTAATATGGCTAATGAAATAATTCCTTGTTTTTTTGATATCGACATGGAGAAAGATGCTACTTTTGACACGGCATGCTTAGAAAAAAGAAAATAACCAATAATAGCAGCACCTATTATAATCGCAATTTGTATAATAGCAGAAGGAAATAATAACATGACTAACATCGCCATAATGCTAATGGCAATACGAGGCTTGTCAGGAGCCAGATTTTTCCCCATCCCTAACACAGCATGTAGCACTACTGCTACAGCTACAATTTTTAAACTTGCAATCCACGTTGCATCTCCTAAGGAAAAGGATTGGAATGCTAATGCAAACAGGATTAAGACGAGAACAGATGGTATCGTAAATCCAAACCACGACACAACACCACCTAACATTCCACCACGCAACATTCCAATAGCAATACCGACCTGGCTACTTGCCGGTCCAGGAAGAAACTGACATAGCGCGATAATATCGGCATAGGTCTTATCATCAAGCCACTTTCGCTTGTCAATATATTCATTTTTAAAAAAGCCTAGATGTGCCACTGGTCCACCAAAAGAAGTTAGTCCTAGCTTCAGGGAAGTTCCAAATATCTCTAATAATGAATTTCTCTTCATTGTTACCTCCAAACGTTTTATTTTTTCTAAGGTAACATATTCTACCCGATTCCCGCTTCAAATTTACATAAAGTTTACAAAGTATATGTACTGTGAAACTATTCGGTTACCGATTTCGTAGTACAATTAACTTCGCAATGAAAGGAGTATTCCTTTGAATAACGTACTGGATTCTTATAAACAAACGTTTGATTTACTCAAACGCCATATGAAGTGGAAAGTATCAGACAAGCGAATTCTCATGACCATTTCTTCTATATATGTTCTAAATCAAGAGACACTAGATGTGGACCGTTTTCTCCAGTTAGCAGATGCGATCAAAAAGAATGCAGGTCTCTTCTCTAGCATTCGCTCACATCCAAGATTTACGACAGCTGCTATGCTAGATGTAAAACTAGAAAGGCCAGAGGATAAGGTCGATCAGCTTCATGTGCTTTACGATTTATTTAGAAAAGCAAGATTTGGGAGTAGCGTATTTACGTATATTGCAGCAACCATTCTACATGCGAAAGAAATTTATGATGATATGAAACGTGAGCATGCCTTCTTAACAACAAGTAGTGACTACCCTATGGCAACAATCCTTGCGTTAGAAAATAGAACAGGTATTATTCAGCATATTGAAGATTTCTATAACGAACTTCCTAAACATGGTTTCCGTAAAGGAAATGACTTACAATTCCTAAGTCATATATTGGCTCTTAATACAGCGGCTCCTAAGCATGTGCTAATTAGTCGGGTCATCCATGTCATGGATTCTTTTGTTCAAGCACACATAAAAGCAAAACAGATGTATTATCCAATTATCGGAATGCTCGCATTACTCCCTCCAGAGGAATATGATATAAGACCATTACTTTCCCTGTATGAGGAGTTGAATTCGGAAAAGGAATTTAAATGGTATAAAGATATAAATCTGATACTAGCTGCGAGCTTCTTTATGAATGAAAAAATAGACAAAAACGGGTTAGCTGAAACAAGTTTAAATACAATTCTTGAGGCTATCCTGCAAGCACAGCAAGCCGTGATGATTGCAACCGTTACCGCTACTGCAGCTGCAAGCTCGAATAATAGTGGAAATTAACATAAATAGAGTAGGCGCATGAATCACTCATGCGCCTCTCGCAGTTCCGTACGTGCGGGTCATCGCATACGGCTCCTCCATGATTATTCCCTTTGGGAATGATGTTCATTGTAAATATCAACCAGAGAAACAAGACCAATTTCCACAAACTTTTTGTTTGGAATTGCTGTGTGTACTGGGGTTGATAAGGAACTTCTCCAATTGTACATTCGCAATTGTGGTAGTTCGCCTTTCCAGTTTCTTCTCCTCAGCTCTCTGTGGAGTTTCCTAATCTTTCTCCAACTTCTAAGTTGAACCATCCTTAGCCTTCTTCGAATCCATGAATCCAGTTCTTGGAATAAGGATTTGACATGTCCATGCCCAAAATAGTTTCCCCAACCTCGGAGATAGGTGTTCAGCCTTTTCCTAACTAAATCTTCAAGATTGACCGTTTGATTCTTCCTAGTAATTTCCTTTACCTTCGTTTTGAATTTCTTTAACGATTTAGATGATGGTTTCATCCATCTTCCTCTAGTGAATTCGTGTCCTAGAAATACAAATGGCTCTTCCAGATTGTTGACTATCTTCGTCTTTTCAGGGTGTACTATTAGACCTAATTCTGTCTCCAAGAATCGGATTACTGATTTTAATACTCTTTCAGCGCCTTTTCTTGATTTACAACATATTACGAAGTCATCGGCATATCTTGTAATTCGATGTCCTCTTTTTGTCATGACTTCATCAAGAGAATGAAGGTAGATATTGGCGAGAAGAGGGCTAATAACCCCACCTTGCGGGGTGCCCTTCTCATTCAAGTAAAAGCTTCCATCTTCCATAATTCCAGCTTCGAGGAAACTTTGGATTAAATTTAGAACACTGCCATCCACAATTTCTTCCCTTACCGCCTCTATCAGCCTATCTTGCGGTATGGTATCAAAGTATGATTTCAAATCAGCATCAATTACATATATGTAACCGTCGGTTAAGTCTTTCTGGATTTTTTCCAGTGCCATATGGGCACTACGTTTAGGTCTAAATCCAAAACTGCAATCCAAGAACTTTGCCTCGAAAATTGGTTCTATCACACGTCGCACAGATGCTTGGACAACTCGGTCTCGTACTGTTGGAATTCCTAAAGGTCTTTGAGAACCATCTGCCTTTGGAATGTAGACTCGTTTTACAGGCCTTGGTTTGTATGTCCTACTTAATAATTCCTGTTGAAGGATTTGTACATTATCCTCCACACCATATTCGAAGGCTCTAATATCCACGCCATCTATTCCCGCAGAACCTCGATTCCGTTTTACCTCCAGGAATGCTTCCTCCATATTAGGATATGCCCATATTTTATCCATAAGGCTATACCATTTCCTCTGGTGATTCCTAAATCCCTCACGAAAGTTACCTTTTCCTTCTTGCTCGTTCATGATTCGTATTCCTTCCCTTTGGTATCCACGATTTTCTAGTCATTTAAGACAATGTTCGTTTCACCCATAAGTTACTCCGCCCCAGACGGTCTACCCTTCTGTTCGACCTCAGTTCTTCGGCTACCTACCTCACTGACTTCTGTCTGGCTCATGACAGCTTCCTAAGTTGGTTGACTTTTCTTCCATGGGCAGACGGGCTTCGCACCAATTCTCCACCTTTTGGGTGAAAGATTGCTTCTGTAACTCTGTACAGAATCTCTCGCCTTTGCGACCTTTCTGGCGAGATTAATCACTACTATCCCCTGCTCTGACTTCTTACCACCCATAATCCCAGCTTGTCCCTCACGGACTTGTCTGGGGGTTACCACCAAGTGGAGACGATAAGACCTCCTTGGGTCACGTCACCGAACTTTCCTCTGAACCCAGTCCTCATAACTTATAGAATCCTGTTGTGGGATTGGACACTCCCTTCTTTTGCAGGGTTATCCGATTCTATCAGCCAACATGGTTATTGTCGCCTGTTCCAGAGTTTGCCTTCAAGCCCTCCGCACATTCCCTCACGAGCATGCACTGCCTGTCAGCTATACACTTCCGCCACTACGGCGTGTTTGGGACTTTCACCCTTAAGTTCGGAGCGCTGCCAAGCGCACAAAAGTCCTCCGCTCAACTTTGAACGGAGGACTTTTTCATCCCAATTCTTTCCTTATCACAACATCTATCTAAGAGATAATCTCATTAATCACCTGATTTATTCTCTCTTTAAACACTCCTAATGTTTCTTCACTTTCTGATAGACTTGCACCACATGTTCCAAAATAGCATTTAATTTTGGGTTCTGTTCCAGAAGGTCTCAGACATACCCAGTTATTGTTTTGCAAACTAAATTTCAATACATTCTCTTGTGGGAGCTCTATAGTTTCTGTTTCTCCTGTAGATGTGATATAACGTTCACTTACAAGATAGTCCTCCACTTGTTCCACTCTATATCCTGCAATTTCCTTAAACGGATTTTCGCGAATAGTATTCATAATAAGCGCTATTTTTTCCGTACCTGACATCCCTTCTAGGGTTAGGGAAGACATTCCCTCACGATAATAGCCATGCTTTTCGTATAAGCCATCTAGTGCATCAAGCAATGACTTCCCTTGCTGCTTCCAATAGTAAGCCATTTCACTAGCCATCACCGCTGCTTGAACCGCATCCTTATCGCGGGTGAAGCTACTTATTAAATAGCCGTAGCTTTCTTCATAGCCAAAGGCAAATGCCTCACCTGTCGAATCAAATTGATGAATCTTCTCACTAATATATTTAAATCCAGTTAGTGTGTTGATTGTTTTCACACCATACGATTTCGCTACTGCCTGTCCTAGCTCCGATGTTACGATTGTTTTTAATAAACGATAATTAGATAATAGTACTTTATTAGTATGAGATAAAATATAATCGACTAAGAGAGCTCCTAGTTGATTCCCTGTAAGTACGGTATAATCTCCCATTTCATTTTTAACCGCAACACCTAAACGATCTGCATCAGGATCAGTCCCTAATAGAATATCTGCATCCACCTTTTTCCCAAGTTCAATTGCCATAGAGAATGCTTGGTGTTCCTCAGGGTTAGGAGAGGCTACTGTTGAGAATTCTGGATCTGGCTTTGCCTGCTCCTCTACTACGGATACATTGGTAAACTTTAGCTGTTCTAATCCATTCGTAACCAAGCTGTATGCTGTTCCATGTAGAGGTGTAAATACAATATTTAAGTCTTTTTCTTGCTTCACTTCCTCAATTGGAAGCTTGGTAATTTGTTTAAGCTGTTGTAAATAGGCATTATCTACTTCTTCATCAATCCATATTAATAATTCTTGCTGCTCTAACACTTCCTGTTCAACAACAGGAATTTCTAGTTCGTTTTCTATTTGTTGAATGGCCTCGATTATTTTATTTGCTTCATTCGGGACCATTTGTCCACCATCTTCGTTATACACCTTAAAGCCATTATATTCAGGTGGGTTGTGACTTGCCGTAATCATCACGCCTGCTGCTGTCCCTAAGAAGCGAACAGCGAACGATAGAAGTGGAGTAGGTCTAATTGATTTAAATACATAGGTTCTGATTCCAAACACACCAAGTGTTTTAGCTGTTTCAATAGCGAATTCCCGTGACATATACCGTGAATCATAGGCTACCACGACACCACGGTCTTTGACATTTACTACATTATTTAATAGATATTCCGCTAATCCGTGTACTGCCTTACGAATGGTATATATATTCATGCGGTTAGTCCCAACACCTAATACACCACGGATTCCACCGGTTCCAAATGTTAGTTCCTTATAAAATGCATCTTCTAATTTTTCTTGATTCGTTTGTAAGTCATCTAGCTCTTTTTTTAATTGAGAATCTAGGGATTGGAAAGCATTCCATTTCTCATAGACTGACTTCCAGTTCGTCATTGTCATAAGCCTCCAGCACTATAATATGTTCAAATTTTATCATAAAATCTAGTAATAATCTAATTGCTCTTCTTTTCGTTTATTTCTGTTATTATTAGGAAAGAATGATAGATAGTAATGACGCATTTTCTTAGTGCGAAAAAGTTCGAATTATTATATGATTACCCTATACAGGTAGAAAGTGTGATGAATATGTTTAATAAACGTTGGTTTCAGACTCTTGTTGGTATGATTCTAGTATTTCTATTAATCTATCTTGTGTATTTAACCCGGTTCATCTTTGATCCTGTCCTAAAGTATATTGGGGCAGTAGGATTTCCACTAATTGCAGCTGGATTACTCTACTATTTAACTAGACCAATTATGAAACTCCTCATTCGATACAAGGTACCAAGAATTCTTTCTATTCTATTAGTATTTATCATACTGATTGCAGTCGTTTATTTTTTCACGATTTTCATTATCCCGATTGCACAGGATCAATACGCTAGATTCGTTGACAATATCCCGATCATGATGAAGGGTGCAGAAGATGTTATTCGCTACGTTCAAGCAAACCAAAGTATCATTCCAATAGAAGTATATGAAACCATGGATAATTTCATTGATAATATGCAAACCTATATTGAAGGCTTTATGACTTTCTTATTCAGTTTTATTAGCCAGTTAATTGGGTTTGTCTTCGTCCTAGTCTTAGTCCCATTCTTCCTATTTTTCATGTTAAAGGATGGGGAAAAATTCGTACCATTTGTGACGAAAATTTTTGCCGACAAAAAGGCAAACAACCTACGTAATTTGTTACGAAAGATTGACCACACCTTATCAGCTTACATCCAAGGACAATTGCTAATCAGTCTAAGTATTGGGGTAATGCTATTTATTGGTTATTTAATTATTGACTTAAATTACGCTTTATCGCTTGCACTATTCGGAATGGTTATGTGTGTTGTTCCGTTTGTAGGACCTTTTATAGCAGTGTTACCGGCATTGATTGTCGGTGCGTTCGAAGATCCAATGAATATCGTGTGGATTTCGTTGATTATGATCATCGCACAACAAATAGAAGGTAACTTTATCTCACCGAATATTATGGGGCATGTCTTACGAATTCATCCCTTAACGATTATTACAATTATACTGGCTGCAGGTAGTATTGCTGGCTTTATCGGGATTCTAGTAGCTGTTCCATTCTATGCGGTCGTTAAGGTTATCATCATGCACTTCTATGAAACATACCAGGATACTAGGAAAAATAAAGAGGATGCATTGTTATAGAAAAAACAGCGACGGGCTATGTCGCTGTTTTTTTATCGTATGATTGCATATTTGATTACCTAAACCAGCTCACTAAACCACTATTCAAAATAGTACTCCACGGATTCCCCGATGTCGTAATAGCCGATTTTTCGATAAATACTGTTTGATGTTGGATTAGCTAAATCGGTGTATAAGCTACAAAATGCATACCCATCATCTAGCAGTTTTTGAGATAGCGCTGCTACTACACTCGTTGCATGGCCTTTTCGCTTATGTTGTTCCGGCGTGAAGACAGCATTAATCGTTGCACCGTTTTTCGTTTTCCGCGAGTTATTTGCCATCGATACAACCTCCCCGTTTACTCTCCAAAGGTAAAGGGACTGATTTTGGATATAGGTTCTTGCCATGCTATCTGCTCGAGATTTAGAAATAGGCACATTGGCTTGTTCACCAAATTGATATAGCCATTCTCTTACGATAGACAAGTGATCATCAGTAGCTAGAATAAGTTTCCCTTCAGGATTTGGTGTAACCTTCACTTCGTCCAATTGATAGATTAGTTGTTTCATATGTAGTGTCGCTTTTTTCCCAGATAATTCCTTCCAGAGGCTTACAAATTGATTCGCTTGCTCACTTCTACCAAGAACACCTGGAACAGGATATTTATGTCGATATAGATAGTGAACGATAGCTGGAATTACTTGTTCAGTTGGACCATCAACACTGGGAAGAATCCATTTATTTGGAGGAGTTTGCATAAAAGCATAAATAGGCTCTCCATCTTCTTCCACTAATCCTAATCGAATACCGTCCGAGAATACGCCGATTGTTTCTTTTCCTCTTTCTAATAAGCCTAACATTAAGTTATTGAGTACTTCTTGATGTAGCAACAAGTCCTCAACACGTTCTAGATAACGCTTGATGGAAGACTCTAATCGTACTTTCATGCATTACACCCCTTTATATGATAATTTAATTTATTTTACATCACTAGCGTTGCATTAAATTAATTTTATTATTAAAAATACTCGAAATGTTCAATTTTATTGTTTTGCGCAAAGAAAAAGTCCTTTATAATGGATAAGTCAGGTGGTAAACCCGTCCAAATCCACTAAAAAGGACAAATCTCATGGACAAGATTACACGAAAAACTTCATTTGGACAATGGTTTTCACCAATTAATTTTCAATTATTTGAAGAACAGGTGAAAACATTGAAATTAGATTTCTATACGAAAAAATTAACGACAGAGTCGTTCCTAAAGTTACTGCTTTTTGCACAGCTACAGGAAGTCGAGAGTCTTCATGCACTAAGTGACTGCCTCTTCGATGACAAGCTTCAAAGGGCTATCGACCTTGATTCTATTAGTATTTCTCAGTTATCACGACGATTAAATGGGCTGAATCCCGACCTTTTCCAAAGACTGTTTCTCGATTTAGTATCACAAATTCATGCCAAAACGCATTATACGAAACTTGTAATGCCATTAAAAATTATTGATTCTAGCACTTTGCCACTGAATTTGACGAATCATAAATGGGCAAAATTCCGCAAAACAAAGGCAGGAGTGAAACTGCATCTGCGTCTTGTATTTATGGAAAAAGGCACTTCTTACCCAGAAAAAGCCGTAATGACAACTGCAAAAGAACATGACCGAGGCCAGCTTGAAATTATGGTAGATGACAAAGAATGCATGTATGTGTTCGACCGTGGTTACTTAGACTACGAACGTTTTGACCGCATGACCGACGAGGGCTACTTTTTCCTTTCAAGGCTGCGGAAAAACGCAGTCATACGGGAAGTTTACAACTTTAAGTTGCCCGAAAATATGCCTGTTTTATCAGACCAAATGGTCTTAATTGGTACTACACAAAACCGTGCTGAAAATTATTTTCGCCTGATAAAGGTCTTGGATTCAAAGGGAAATGAACTCCATTTAATTACAAATCGTTTTGATTTAAGTGCCGAAGAGATTTCAGAAATGTACAAATCACGCTGGGCAATTGAATTGTTCTTCAAATGGATCAAACAACATCTCAGCATTAAGAAGTTTTACGGTCAGAGCGAATGGGCGATTCAAAACCAAGTATTTATCGCACTTATTGTTTTTTGCCTTCATGTTCTTGTGCAAATTGAAACAAAAAGCAAGCGAAAAACGCTACAAATTAGCCGTTATTTAAGGGCTGCATTATGGAAACCAGCGCATATTTGGCTTCGAAAGATTGAAGGCAAATCCGTCCCTTAATAAGCAAATTGTCGTTGTCACACAGGTCTAATTGTAAATTATTTCCAAATGGATGGAGCCACCTTTAATTCGGTATTTACTTTTTTGGCTCTAAACAGAAGATATAATAAAACTGAAAATTACGACATTATTTTTGCAACACTAGTGATTTTACATCAATTTATTGTTTTGTAAAGGGCTACACGATAAACTTAACATAAGGGGTGAATGACGATGACAAAAAAAGAGCTTTACGATAAATTAGATGAGCTTAAATCGGATTATGTTCGAATTCAAAGTGATTTAGATAAATTAGTGTATGTACGTGGTAGGGCTTCTTCTGCTCAGGAGCAACTTGTACGTATTGAAGAGGAAATTGCCGAGGTTTATAAGAAACTAGAAGCATTGGAATAAATCTTATATAAAAGCACTGTAGATTGCGATATCTACAGTGCTTTATTTGATCAATCCTACCACTTAAGCTAGAAAGTAAACTATTGTCTTAACTTTCATTAGTCAATCTAGCTTGGATCTTTGCTTTTTCCTTAGTTGGTGGCATTAGACTAACAATGATGTCTCCAGCGCTTGGTACGGTGCGCATCTCCTCAGAGTAATAATTAATTTTTCCTGATGGTTTGATGATATAGAGGAATACTGTCTCCTCATCCTTTTCATCTAGGTATTGCTTATAAGAGTATTGCTCCGTAATCATCGTTTGACGGAATACAAAGCCACTTTCTACTTTTTCTATTAAATCCTCTAGATTGACTTCTTGTTTGAATAAAATCCTACCACCAACTTTAGAGACAATTTCCGTTGATTTAGAGACTTTATCATATGGGCTTACCTTAAAGACATTCGTACGGCCATATTCTGGCATAAACGTTGTACAAACTAACGCATTATATGAATTACTATCTGTAGCAGCAATTAAATACTCATATGGAATGGTATCTAAATGGTGTTCTGTCTGCTCGGATAGGAATTCCTCATGGTAAAAAGGCACTCCCGCTTCACGAGCAAGCTTCAATTTCTGCCAAGAACGATCTACAATAATAATAGGTACATTCACTTTTGCCAGTGACTTGGCAAGTTCTACAGTAAACTTATTGCTTCCTACAATTAATGTTCCTGGTCTACCTTCCATCGATAGATTTAATCGCTTCGCAAGCCAGCCAATCGAAAAGCCATGGGCGATAACCGTAAAGAATACTAGACCAAATGTTAAGGTCGTTAGAATTTCCGCATCCTCATAACCAGCATCTAACAATATCGTAGCGAAATAACTAGATACGGTTAAGGCAACAATCCCCCTTGGGGCAATCCATCCGACTAGTAATTTTTCATTAAATGTCAGTCCTGTTCGGAATGTGGAAAGAAAAATAGATAACGGTCGAACTAAGAACATCATTAATAAAACATACCCAATGATATTCGGACTAAATATTTCCAAAATCGTATCGATTTGCAAGGATGCTGTTAGCATGATAAAGATTGCTGAGATTAATAAAATCGAAATATTTTCCTTAAAGTGACGCATATCAGCAACCGAGGAAATCCCCATATTAGCAAGCGTGATTCCCATTGCCGTTACAGATAATAATCCTGTTTCATGCATAATTTCATCAGCTACGGTGAAACAAAGAATGACAACGGTGAACACGGCTGGCGATTTTAGAAACTCTGGTATATGCCCTCTTTCAAATATAAAGCCAATTGCCCGTCCGCAAAGCCAACCGAAAACCGCAGCAAACATAGAAGCCGCAAAGAACATAATTAACGCTGTTCCATCCGGGTCATTCGAAGTTAGATAAACAATTATCTCGAAAGCAAAAACAGCAAGTAATGCCCCAATTGGGTCAACAATAATTCCTTCCCACTTCAAAATCTTCGCTGGTCTCGGTTTTAATTTTGCTTGACGAAGCAAAGGCATTATAACGGTTGGTCCCGTAACAATAAATAAACCACCAATTACAAAGGCAACAGCCCAGGATAAACCAGCTATATAATGTGCTGTTAACGATCCAAGAATCCATGCAATAAAGGCCCCTACAGTGGATATTCTAAAAACTGGTTTCCCTAATCCCCGTAACTCTTTAAAGCTTAAATTTAAACTACCTTCAAATAGAATGATAGCAACAGCAACAGATATGATCGGACTATAAAGACTACCAAAATCTTCTTCCGGATTTATAAAACCAAGTACCGGGCCAATAAGAAGTCCCGTAACGGCCATGACTACAATTGCTGGCATCCGAAAACGCCATGCCACCCATTGCGAGCCAATACCTAGAAAGAAAATTAACATAACTTCTAATAATAATGATGGTTCCATTCGATGCCCCCTATTTTAAAATATAAGGTCATTCTATATTCCCGATTAATAAAAGTAAACTATTATATATTATTTTGAATTATAAAAATAGAATGCAGAACTTCTTCGAAAAATAATTTTATTCATAATATCATGTTCCAAGCTAAGTATGCGTAACTTTTCCCCTTTCTGTTATGAAAACATCACTTATTCGTAATAACATCCTAGTATAATTAGTATTTACCAATTCGATTACCTTATCAATTTATGATAGGATAAATGATGATGAGGAGGAAAAATATGATACTAGAGCAAGAAAAGATTCTCAAAACATATTTTGGTTATGAATCCTTTAGACCTGGTCAAGGGGAAGTAATCGAGCGAGTAACCAATACGATAAATACGCTTGCTGTTATGCCAACTGGTGGGGGTAAGTCAATTTGTTATCAAGTCCCTGGCCTAGCGCTTGATGGTACAGCTATTATCATCTCCCCGTTAATTTCACTAATGAAAGATCAAGTAGATTCTCTCCTAGCGCTAGGTATTCCCGCAACCTTCATTAACAGTTCATTATCAACGGAAGAACAGGAAATCCGTATGAATGAAATTGCCGATGGACGGTATAAATTTGTATATGTTGCACCGGAACGATTCGAATCCAATGGCTTTATCCATGTCATTAGAAGGATAAAAATTTCACTTGTCGCGTTTGATGAAGCCCATTGTATCTCCCAGTGGGGACATGATTTCCGTCCAAGCTATCGCTCCATCGTTCCAACATTAAAACAAATTAGGAATATCCCTGTTTACATGGCACTCACCGCAACAGCAACGGAGGAAGTAATTTCTGATATTCAGGAACTATTACATATAGCCAATCAAAACGTAATTAATACTGGATTTGCCCGTGATAATTTAGCCTTTCATATCGTCAAAGGAAAGGACCGTACAAGCTATATTCGTGCCTTCTTAGAAGAACATCAAGATGAGTCTGGCATCATCTACACTGCGACACGGAAGCAAGCAGATACACTGTATAATCAGCTTTCAAGCCGTGGCATAGAGGTAGCAAAATATCATGCAGGTATGTCCGAACAAGCTAGGAAGCAAGCACAAGCTGCCTTTATCCATGACAAAAAACCAATTATGATTGCCACTAATGCTTTTGGAATGGGGATTGATAAATCCAATGTTCGCTACGTTATCCATTATTCGATGCCAATGAATATTGAATCCTATTATCAAGAGGCTGGAAGAGCTGGTAGAGATGGAGAAGCAAGTGACTGTATTTTGCTCTTTTCACCGCAGGATATCCAACTGCAAAAATTCTTAATTGAGCGTTCCTTAATGGATGATGCCGCTAAGCAAAATGAATATACAAAACTACAAGCAATGGTCAACTACTGCCACACCCAAGGTTGTCTAAGCAGTTATATATTGGATTATTTCAAAGACAAATCCCCACATAAAAACTGCGGAAGATGCAGTAACTGTGTAGAAAAAATAGAAAAGACTGATATAACAGAAGAAGCACAAATGATTCTCTCCTGTGTAAAACGAATGGGGGAACGTTTCGGTGTTAGTATGACTGCAAAGGTGTTAAAAGGATCTAATGACAAAAAGCTTCGCGAATTTAGATTACAGTCATTATCCACGTATGGATTACTATCCGCTTATACCGAGAAGGAAATTACGGAACGAATTCACTTCCTCGTAGCAGAACAGTTACTATCAACTGAACAAGGGAAATTTCCAACGTTAAAACTTAATCAGCATTCAGTGGAAGTATTAAAAGGTCAAAGAACCGTGGAAATGTATACTGCGCCAATCCCTACTGGTGAAGAAGATGATTATTACAAAGATCTATTCGAGGAGCTACGTGCTCTCAGAAAAGAGATGGCCGACGAGCTAAACGTCCCACCTTATGTGCTATTTTCTGATGCTACCTTAAAAGAGCTGAGCAGATATTTCCCAGATACAAAGGAAGATATGCTTGAAATTAAAGGTATTGGTGAGAAAAAGTATGAACAGTATGGTGATGCCTTCTTATCCGTCATCCAAAAGTGGCGTAATCACCATCCCGAAGCGAAAACTAGAGTGAAAATTTCTGGTGCTTCTCCTTCTCCTAAACCAAAGAAAAGCGAAGAAGAAGGCCCAAGTCATTTAGTTAGCTACAAGCTATTCCAATCTGGAAAATCGATTAAAGATATTGCTGCTATTCGTGAAATGACAACGATGACCGTTGAAAACCATTTATTTAAAGCCTTTCAAGAAGGCTATCCGATTGCGTGGAATATATTTTTCAATGCAGAAGAAGAAGCAACCATTCTAGCAAAAAGAGAAGAAATCGAAGAACCAAAACTCAAACCTTTAAAAGAAGCATTGCCTGATGGCTATGACTATACAAAAATAAAGGCTGCTTTGGTAAAGAATGGACTCATGTAAACAACACTTAAGAATGAGACTAGAAGCGTTTCAATCAAGAGGAAAACCGGATGGCTAGACACCATTGCTCCAGGCATAGATGTATCATAGGGCGTCCTGTTCCATATGGAGATTGTCCGCCACTCGGTTTTCCATTACATCCTTTTCATTTAGATTATCATTCAGCCAAGAGTACTTTATATTTATATTGAAAAGGTTACCATTATAAAGCTAAACAAGATTCTTCTAGTTCGTTTAAACAGACCCTTAACCTATGGTTAATCATGTCCTTATCCCCCATTTGTTGGCGTATTTTATAGCTTAAATCGTTCCCATTCAAGATATCGTAGTGCTCATATATCTCTAATAAAATCCATAAGATATATTCATACGTTATCGACCGAATCAACCGAGCATCACCACTTGTGTATCCCTTTATAAAGCCGTCGGCAATATAACTCATTGTAGTTGCGTTTTGCAAATATCCACTACTCCGATATCTTGGGGCAGTTGAATAAGCTGGAAGAAGAAATTTATAACAAAAGACCACATAACCGGCATATTTCAAGTCGAAATCTAGCCTTGGAAATGGGTCAATTATCGAAACATTGCCCGAATGTACTATCATATTTTCTGGTGTTATATCTTGATTTACTAATGCTATCTTCTGCTGATGATTACGACGGTCGTTAATGATGTCTATCACCTTATTCACAACATTGATCTGATCAAATTGTAAATCTGTTCTAGTCAGCTTCTCCAATACGCTTATATACTGGTCGTTATCATCTTGCCAAATTTGATTGACATCCTGTTGTACTTCCCCTTCCAAATTTCCCCCATTCCACTCCAACGCACCAAATCCCTCTAAACCCGTAGTTTTACTGTGCATCGACCGAAAGAAACATCCTAACTTTTCCCCTACTGAAAAAGCATCATGATGACGTAAACTTTGAAGTGGCATTCCTTTTCCCATATAAGATTCCACTGTAAATACGATAGATTCGTCTAAAAAGTAATCAAAAAACGATGGACAAATCCCATCGCAACAGGCATTAGCATTCTGATAGTAAATTTTCGTAGATTCGTATTCAGAAATCAATTCATTCTCTTCATATTCTTGTACGATCCCATATGCTTCCTTCTTTTTGATTCTTAATACAATATCTGCTGCTATTTCTCTTTCTACTTTATATACATCATGCCAAGCACCTTCACCAATTTTCGAAATGTGATTTTTCGGTATATTTTCTAACGCTAATTTTTGAATCGCTTGTATAATACCATCGCATCTCATTGCAATACTTTCTCCTTTATAATTCTTAATCAGCTTGTCCTAAATATCTTACCTCTAATTCCATCTCCTTTACTGTCTTATCCAGATAAACGTTATAAGCCCTTGCATTAGATCTTGAACTTACAATTTCGCTTAATTCTTGATTAATATAATGAAGCGCTACACCATCATCCGTAGCAATACCAGCTTTCATTTCTCCTTTATCTACAAGCTGTTGGTAAGAAGGTCTGCGATTTGTTTCTCCATCATAATGTGGGCAATTACTTCCACTAAGGAAACCTAAGCCATTTATTGGTTCCAGTTTATCACCATAGGAATCGGTTACCCCTTCTTCAAACCAGCAAATGGAACCTGCGCTAACACCAGCTAAAACTATGCCTTGCTCCCAAGCCGTTTTTAATATAGTATCTATACCCCATTCTTTCCATAATACAAGCATATTCTTGGTGTTACCTCCCCCAACATAAATGATATCTTTTTCTAGTAGATAGCTTTGCAAATCTCTAGTTTGTGGTTTAAATAGGGAAAGGTGCGAGGCTTTACAGCTTTGTTTTTCAAAGAAGCTATAAAACCTTGCTATATAATTATCTGAATCCCCACTCGCTGTAGGAATGAAACAAATCTTTGGAGTTGTTTTACCTGACTGATGAAGAATATATAAATCTAGCAAGGGATTTTCTGGCTCCATCGAAAATCCACCACCTCCAAGAGCTATTACTTGCCTCATCTTTCCACTTCCTTTTTATAGAAATTAATCTACACATCTATTTAACGGGATTTCGAAAAAACATTTTTATTTTCAAAAGGAGTTAATACTATCGATAACTATTAACTCCTCCTATTACTAATCCTTATCGATATTCATTTCAATCGCTTCAAAAGATTGTCGATATTCCTCGATATAGCCTACTAATTTATTCCTTAAATTCAAGAGCCACTCTGGATCATCTTCTGATTCTATAATGTCCACTGTTCTAATCAACATCGCAAAACTGTTTAATTTGTGCATTCTTTCAAATTTATCCGCTTCCTTTAGAATGTTCTCATCTAATTCTGTCTTGCTTTTATACCCACGAATAAACTCTCTTACAATAGGAGAATTACTATCTAATTCCCCTACATCCCTAAGGGCATAAATAATATCCGCGATAAACCAATGACTCGTACTATCATCGAAATCGAGCATATGCATCTTTTCCTTTTCAAAAAGGACATTATCTAATTCAAAATCATAATGAATGAGGCCAACATTTTCTTTCACCAATGGTAACCTCTCTGCCCAGCTTTGTAATCGTTCCAGTTCTTGATGAGCAAATAGTTCACTTGCAGGAATAACCTCTTTCGCGATTTTAAATCGCTCTTTCCAACTTGGACGATTTTCCAGTAGGTGATCAGGCATATTTTTCAAAGTAGCATGAAGCTCCCCTAATGCTTGGCCCCATTGATAAATCTGGACCTCCGTCAATTCATCTAGCTCGTAATGCTGTCCTTGAAGTCCTTCAAACACAACGCAATGATAGGTTCCCCACTTTGTTTCGACAATTTCAATATACTTTTCGTTCCTGGATAACACTGGCTGAACAACGTTTAATGTGTGTTCCTTCAAATATGCGACAATTCTCAGCTCTGCCTCTATTACTTTAATATCTCTTTCTGAGGAATCATTGAACCTTAAAAAATATGGCTTACCTTCTCTTTGAAAAATGAAAAGGAAATTTGCACTCGCCCGGAAAAAGTATACCGTCCCTTCATCATAATGCCATCTTGATAAGATCTCCTCTGCCAATGGACTTCTCCATTCATTGTCCACGGTTTCGACAACTTTCATCATACTGCTAAGTTTCATCATAACAATACTTCCCTTCCATAGAATATTGACAACAATATTCAACAAGCTTATAGGGAATTACGAAAAAGAAAAGGAGAACCAATTTAAAATATGGCTCTCCTTATTTCTTTTCCATTTTCTTGTGAAAAGCCCCTCAAATCTTTTCCGTCCTAAGGGCAAACTATTACATATTATTAAAAGGTAAGGACGAAGAAAGACCAAACTTATTGAATTTAGCAAACATCGACCTCACCCCTTTCGCTTTTCGTTACTTGTATTATATACTATAACCCTCCGCAAAACAATGAATTTTCAAATTCTTTTTTTAATTCCATCTAACGAACAACCCACTTCTAATTTTCAACGATTGGATGTATAATATAGAAATTACTTAAAGGGGTGGTTCTGTGAAAAGGTATATTGCCCTGTTCGTCCTGTTAACCGTAATGGGTCAATTTTATTATGCTCATGCAGTTTTTAAACACGAGAACCCGATTCTAGCCCAAGAATACGATACCCCAACAGCTTCTACTTTAGATGATTTTTCCCCAGTAGGTGGGGATGGGAAACTAAAGATTACGTTCCTGTTCCTGGGGACTATTCTAGTAGTAACCTTTATCTTTGTATTCTCGTTTAATCGATTTGTTCAATTCGTTAAAAGACGAACAGTATTATGTCCTATTTTTTATCAATCTAATTATCTAATCTCTACTTCTTTGAAAATCAGCTAAGTTATTTTCAAAGGAGGGTGAAAGCGATGATGGTCGCACGTTTCATTATGATGGGAATCTTTTCATTTACTGCGGTAATGTTATTGTCTTACCAAGGTACTGAAATTTTCCAAGCCTTTATGGATACTTTTCGTAAAAGTTAACATAATGGCTATGTAGAATATAGCCTAAAATCAATTATCCCGTATCACGTAAAATAGTGGTACGGGATTACTTGTATTCGCATATCCAGTTTAAAATAGACAACTTTTTGTCCTACTTCGCTAAAATTCTTTCATCTTAACGGCCCTCGTTGCAATAAAGGTCTTAATATAATTATCTAGCATTCTTCGACCACCAAAGTCATCTTCATAAAAGCCTGTAATGACAAATCCTGCATCAATCTGTCCTTGAATTTGGTCTTCTAATGTATGGCCAAATTCTAGTGCACGTTTGGATGCGCGAAATTCTGCTAGTTTTTCTTCAGATAATACTTTTAAATCTGAGTATGGGATTTTGTGCCGGACTACTAGATTCCCCTTGTCTTCCTCCTCTTCATCGAAAATATAAAGCAAAGGATTAGTAATTCCAGCGATTAGAACGCCATTATCCTTCAACACCCGATAAGCTTCCTGCCAAACTGGTAAAATATTATCGACAAACACATTCGAAACAGGATGCACAATCATATCAAACGTCTCGTCTACCAAAAAGTGGAGATCTAGCATGCTCCCTTGTATGGTAGTTAGCTTAAGCCCGTCACGCTTTGCCACTTTTCTATCCTGTTCTAGCTGTTTCTCTGATAGGTCGACTACGGTTACATCGGCCCCAGCTGCCGCTAAAACCGGTCCCTGTTGTCCACCACCAGAAGCCAAGCATAAAATCTTTAATCCGTGAAGTGACGTTGGAAACCAATCACGTGGTACTTTTTTAGTAGCTGTTATGCTGATTTCAACATCTCCGTTCTTACTTTTCTCTATAATCTCTTTACTCACTGGCATTGTATAAGTAACTCCATCCTCCACTTTCTTATCCCAGGCCATACTATTCTGGTTTAAAATATCCATTTGTTCGTCTCCTTTTTAATGAACTCTAATGCTTTAGAAAGGTATTCTTCCTCCATTTATGGTTCTTTTCACGAATATGTCAGGTTGAATACCAACTATATGTGTGATCCGTATGTAAGATTTCCATTCCGGTAAATACACTCAATACATTAACCGCCTTCTTACTACCATTAACAGGGAAGAAAAATATGATCGTTACCACTACGATTACAATGATTAACAACATCATCATATATCGTTTATATTGCCTCATCTTATTGACCCCTTTTATACGAAGAATTTACGACCTCCTTTTCATACGAATATCACACATAAAGGTTTCAATTTTACAAAAATTCACTCTATCATTATTAAACAACAGAAAAAAAACTGCTACACCTCGTGTAACAGTTTTTTAAGCTATTTAGTTACCTTTCATATCTAATGCCCAAGTACCACCACGGAACACTGGCTCCGTAGTACCATCAGATTTAACGCCATCAATGTCTAACTCTTTAGAGCCGAACATAAAGTCAACATGTGTCAAGCTATCGTTAACACCATGCTTATCCAGCTCTTCTTCAGACATCGCTGATCCACCTTCAATATTCGTCGGATAAGCTTTACCTAACGCGACATGACAAGATGCATTTTCATCAAATAATGTGTTATAGAAAAGTAATCCAGACTGTGATACAGGTGATTCATGCGGTACTAATGCAATTTCCCCTAAGCGGCTTGCACCTTCGTCTGTCTCTAATAAATGTTTCAGGGTATCTTCCCCTTGCTCCGCTTTAAAATCAACGACTTTACCATCTTTGAAAGTCAATGTAAAGTTATCAATTAAGCTTCCACCATAGTTTAAAGGCATTGTACTAGAAATAGTTCCATTAACACCATATTTATGCGGCATGGAGAATACTTCTTCTGTAGGCATGTTTGGATTAAACGTAATTCCTTTTTCAGAAACTGCGGATCCACCTTTCCAAATATGGCCTTCAGGAAGTTCCATTTCTAGGTTAGTACCTGGTGCTTTGAAAATAAGCTTCTTGTAATTCTTCTCATTTAAAATTTCACGAGCTGTTTTTAATGTTTCATTATGTGCATCCCATGCTGCGATTGGGTCTTCTTGATCCACACGCACGATTTTCACAATAGCTTCCCATAAACTTTCTATTGCATCTTCTTTTGATTTATCAGGGAAGATTTTTTGTGCCCAATCCCCTGTAGGTATCGAGATAATTGTCCATGTAATCTTATCATTCATGGTATATTTACGGAAATTAGACATTGCTTGTGCAGCAGCTTTATTTGCCTTTGCTACACGGGTTGGATCAACATCTTTTAGCAAATCTGGATTAGTGGAACGGATGTTTAACACCGCCGCACCGTCTTCTGCAAATGAATCATGGAGCTTCACTTTCCACTC
The DNA here is from genome assembly GCF_037975285.1 of Ornithinibacillus sp. FSL M8-0202. GTDB lineage: Bacteria > Bacillota > Bacilli > Bacillales > Amphibacillaceae > Ornithinibacillus > Ornithinibacillus massiliensis. The sequence goes on along the minus strand of NZ_CP150248.1, from coordinate 2,390,581 downwards.
TGGATAATCCGCAATTACTTCATCTGGTGCATTTTCAAATTTCAATAAGGTTAGTTCATCGTCTACCCAGTTAATATGTACATCTTTTGCGCCTAGTTCATATGCTTTACGGACAACCAATTTAGTGAAGTCTACCCCTTCAAGTGGCGCATTAATCATTAAGGCTTGTCCTTTTTGTAAATTAACGCCAGTACGTAATGCTAACTCTGCGTATTTTTCTTGTATTTGTTGTGATACCATGTAATAACCTCCAATTAGTAATTATTGAGATAATGCTATTATTTCACAAATTAAGAAAATAGCCAACTACATGAGTTTATATTCGGATAGGATTTTTCTGGAAGATAGTAGAGACAAAGATAGTATCTGCATGTATAAGAAAACGAATTTTACACGTTGAAAAGGTTGTGATACAATTCATTTAGTTACTTTTTGTAAGCTAATGAATTGTTTCGATTCCATAAGAGTGAGGTGATCCTATGAGTGAATTATGTCCACGCTTCGAAAAAGCTATGCAGATTATAAGCAAACGTTGGGTTGGATTAATTCTTTTTGAATTATTAGATGGGCCGAAACGTTTTTCCGAAATGGAATCGAATTTACCGATAAGTGGAAGATTGCTTTCTGATAGACTTAAAATGCTTGAAAAAGAGGGCATTGTCATACGTCATATATATTCTGAGTTTCCTGTTCGTATTGAATACTCACTATCCAAAAAGGGTGAGTCATTACGCCCTGTTATTCAAGATATTCAAAATTGGGCTAATGATTGGATTGCGGAAGAAGAAGTTAACTAGAGAGAAATATACTATATGAAAACCCGAATGAACTCTATTGTAAGAGCTTATTCGGGTTTTCATTAATCTGTATTTGTTACAGGTAGGCTTACTGTTGAATAATATGCTAAGTAATGTTGATACTTTTATTCCTGATATGTTTCCCCTTCATAAACTCCAATAATACATAGGCAGCTACTCTACTTGTCATATTTCGAAAATCAAGGGTAGGGTCGATTTCTACTATATCTAGTGCTTTTACTAAATCATGTTGAGCAGCGTCATAAATACCATGTAACAGTGTAACACTGTCCATTCCTCCGGGGCCAATTGCTGGACAGCCTGGTGCAAAGGCTTGATCTAACACATCCATATCCACTGATAAATAAATAGCATCTACTCGTTTTGTTAATGTTGTTAATTCATTCGCCAGTATATTAGAGAGGCTTTGGTCTCGTACTTGTTTCATAGTATAGACAGTTACCCCATGATCCATTGCATACGTATGATAGGCTTTTGCATTGGTGAAGTCTCGGATTCCAATTTGCACTAGATTTCCCCCTGAAATAACTTTATCCTCTAGTAATCTTCTAAACGGGGTCCCATTTGTCGGTCCACCATCCTCTGTATTACGTAAATCATGGTGGGCATCGAACTGAATGACACCAACTTCTCCATATTGTTCTCTAAAAGCCTTAATAGCCGAATAACTTACCGAATGATCTCCACCAAGTAGAAACCAGTTCCTTACATCCTCCTGTTGAAATATATCGGAAAGCCCTATACGAATCCTCGCCTGGCTATCGTTAATATCAGTTGGATGCATCTCAATATCACCGAAGTCAACTATTTCCTCATGTAAATCAAACGTTTGTTCACCGGAATATACGGTATAACTCTGCAGCGCTTCCCGTATCGCAGTAGGAGCAAATGCTGCACCTGAATGACTAATAGATGGCTTGGATAATGGAAGCCCGACCATCCCATATGAAATTGCTTTCCCCCTAGTCCAGGTTGTTAATAACTCCTTTGCTTTCTTCGTATATCGGTCTTTAAATATCGCCTGGCCAGCTGGCTTTAAATAACGAAACTCCTTCATCGTAGCCCCTGCCTTTCATAGATTACCTTGCCGTTTTTAATCACTGTATTCGTATGATTAACACCATAATGATATGGGATATAGAGATAATTCGGTGCATCCCAAACAACAATATCCGCCCTTCTACCAATTGCAATAGAGCCTGCGACATCTCCTCTGCCAATTGCACAGGCAGCATTAACCGTTACAGCATGCCATATCTCTTCGGGGGATAATTTTAACTTAAGAGCCGCAATGGACATGATTAATTGTAGATTTTCTGTAACCGAGCTCCCTGGGTTAAAGTCTGTTGAGATGGCAATGGCCGCTCCGGCATCAATCATCTCACGTGCTCTAGCATAATCATCCTTCCCTAGATAAAAGCTAGTACCCGGTAAAATAACACCAATCGTATTCGAATTGGCCAATTTTTCTATTCCTTCATCAGACGTTACAGCAAGATGATCACCACTAATAGCGCCAAGTTCCACCGCCAGCTCTGTACCACCTAATGGGTCAATTTCATCGGCATGGATTTTTAAGCCAAACCCTTTTTCCTTCGCCTTCTTTAAATAACGCCTTGACTGGGGAACAGAGAAGACACCTGTTTCAGTAAAAATATCTACAAATTCTGCAAGGTTTTCTTGTTTGATTTCATCAAACATCTCACTCATTTCAAGAAGAAATGCCTCCGGGTCATCCTTGTAATGAACTGGAATGGCATGGGCACCTAGAAACGTAGAAACAATATCTAACGGATGCTGGTCATTTAATGCTTTAACAACACGTAGCTGTTTCAGTTCCGTCTCACGATCCAGACCATAGCCACTTTTTGCTTCGACAGTAGTAATCCCATATGCAGCCATTCGATCCAAATGGAATAACGCCTTCTCTAGAAGACTTTCATATGAGGCTTCTTGTGTCGCCCGTACGGTAGATAATATTCCACCACCTTGTTTTAAAATCTCTAGATATGGCACGCCTTGTTGCTTCAGAGCTAGTTCCTTTTCACGAGAACCACCAAACACTAAATGGGTGTGTGGCTCCACAAGCCCAGGTGTTACTAAACTACCATTTGCATTAATTGTTTGCGTGGCTTCTAGTATAGTAGCTTCTTCCGAGGAACCTATCCAAACCACTACCCCATCCCTAATTCCGATTGCTGCATCATGCCATATCGTTAATGCGTTCATATCGGTACCTTTTACTGGGCCTTTTTTATCCATCGGTAAAAGCTCGCCAATATTTGTAATGAGTAAATCAACTTGCACCTACATTACCCCCTCATCGGTATTGTGATATGATGTTCATCTGCAAATTCCTGCGCTTTTTCGTATCCAGCATCAGCATGGCGAATAATTCCCATCCCTGGGTCTGTTGTTAAAACCCTTGCTAATCTTTCCTTTGCTAAGTCTGTACCGTCTGCTACAGCGACCATTCCAGCATGTAGCGAGTAGCCCATTCCTACTCCTCCCCCATGATGGAAAGAAATCCAAGAACCACCAGCAGCTGTATTAATCAATGCATTTAATACTGCCCAGTCCCCAATTGCATCACTGCCATCCTTCATTCCTTCTGTTTCACGATTTGGTGAAGCAACAGATCCACAGTCTAAATGATCACGACCAATGACGATTGGCGCCTTCAACTCTCCGTTACGAACTAGCTCATTGATTGCCAAGCCCATTTTTACCCGTTCCCCATAGCCTAACCAACAGATTCGAGATGGTAGACCTTGAAAAGCAACTTTTGCCTTTGCCATATCAATCCAGCGAATAAGGGGTTTATTTTCTGGAAATAGCTCTTTAATTAACGCATCCGTACGATAAATATCCTTTGGATCACCAGATAACGCAGCCCAGCGGAATGGACCCTTCCCTTCACAGAACAATGGGCGAATATAAGCTGGCACAAAGCCAGGAAAGCTAAACGCTTTTTCAATCCCCTCATCCTTGGCAACTTGTCGAATATTGTTCCCATAATCAAATACTATCGAACCTTGTTCCAGATAGGTCAACATCGTATCAACATGTTTCGCCATACTTTGCTTTGCTAATGTCATATACTTGTCAGGGTCTGCTTTACGGAGTGCTGCCGCTTCTTCCACCGAGTAACCTATCGGAATATAACCATTTAACGGATCATGTGCGGAGGTTTGATCTGTCACGATATCAATCTTAATATCCTTCTGCAAGAGAGCTTGATGAACCTCTGCTGCATTGCCAAGTAATGCAATGGATAATGCCCTTCCTTCTGCTTTGGCTTCCTTAGCCCATTGGATGGCTTCATCGATACTATCTGTCATCACATCACAATATTTCGTCTTTAAGCGTTTTTCAATACGGTCTCTATCTACTTCCACTGCTATGACAATTCCTTCGTTCATGGTTACTGCTAAAGGTTGCGCTCCACCCATTCCCCCAAGACCAGCAGTTAATGTAATGGTTCCTTTTAATGTCCCACCAAAGTGCTTTTTCGCAACTGCAGAAAATGTCTCATACGTTCCTTGTAATATCCCTTGTGTTCCGATATAGATCCAGCTTCCTGCTGTCATTTGCCCATACATCATTAATCCTTTCTGATCGAGCTCATGAAAATGCTCCCAGTTAGCCCATTTCGGTACTAATACCGAATTAGACAGCAGCACTCTTGGAGCGTGTTTATGAGTCTTAAAGACTCCAACAGGCTTACCAGATTGAATCAGCATTGTTTCATCGTTTTCCAAAGTTTGTAAGGTGCGTACAATCGCATCAAATGCATCCCAATTTCGTGCTGCTTTCCCAATACCTCCATACACAACAAGCTCTTCTGGATTCTCTGCCACCTCTGGATCTAAGTTGTTATACAGCATTCTCAGAGCTGCTTCCTGCTCCCAACCTTTACACGCTAATTCCAGCCCCTTTTTAGCACGTACCTCTTTTCCTTTCATACATCTTCCACCTCTCCAATTTGATTCATAACCTCACTTGCACCTGATTCCTTCAGCCAAGCAGTTAACCTTTCTATATCTGTTGAAAACACGCGATCCTTTCGAATACTTGCAACTACCTTTCGAGCTTTGTTGTAGAACGCTCTCGTACTTGTGGCCATCTTTTCAACGCCTTGATATTCCACCGCCTGCATCGCACAAATGAGTTCAATCGCAATTACCCTTCTTGTATTTTGCAACATGGTTAGTGCATGCCTTGCAGCAATCGTTCCCATACTGACATGATCCTCCTGATTAGCTGAAGAAGGAATCGAATCGACACTAGCAGGATGGGCCAAGGTTTTATTTTCGGAAACGAGCGCTGCTGCACTATATTGCATAATCATCGCTCCCGATTCTAACCCAGGATTCGGACTTAGGAACGCTGGTAAATCATTTAATTGAGGATTAACAAGGCGCTCAATTCTTCGCTCGGCAATATTAGCTAGTTCTGCAATGCCAAGCTTTAAAAAATCCATCGTAAAGGCAATAGGCTGACCGTGAAAATTACCACCAGATATAACCTTCCAATCCTCTGAGAAAATTAATGGATTATCTGTTACGGCATTCATCTCTGTCGTTAATTTTTCTTTAGCATAGTGAAGTGTTTGCCATGAAGCTCCGAGAACCTGTGGGATACACCGTAATGAATAGGCATCCTGCACTCGAAGTTCTCCTTGTGAACTTAATAGCGTGCTATCGTGTAGACTATGTCGCATTCGTTTTGCTACATCTATTTGCTCTTGATGTCCTCTAACCCGGTGTAAATCTGCATCCAATGCATCTCTAATGCCACGTAACCCCTCCATCGTCATGCAAGCAGTTAACTCACTTTGATGTAATAACTTTTCCATCTCTAAATACGCCACAACCCCGGTTGCAGTCATCGCCTGTGTTCCATTAATTAATGCTAAACCTTCTTTTGCTTTTAAGATTAAAGGTGTTAGCCCATTACCTTGTAATGCGTCCATGCTTGGCATCCGCTTTCCTTGATAAAACACTTCTCCCTCACCCATCACTACTAGAGCAAGATGGGATAATGGAGCCAAGTCACCACTTGCACCAAGAGAGCCCTGCTGGGGAATGACCGGACAAATGTTAGCATTGACTAGATTTATTAATGATTGAACTAGTTCAACCCGAACACCAGAATATCCTTGGGCAAGTGCATTTGCTCGAAGTAGTACCATTGTTTTACTAATTTTTTCATCGAAGGGTTCGCCTACACCACAAGCATGGGAGTGAATTAAATTTAGTTGCAGTGCTTCTAAGTCTTCATCACTAATTCGATGGTCACTTAACTTGCCAAAGCCCGTATTGATTCCATACATCACTTTTTTATCCTGGAGCATTTCCTCTACGATTTCGCGATTCTGTTTTAGTTTCTCTCGTTGACGATCACATAAAACGACTTGTTCATTTTGGAAAACAATCCTGCCAACATCATCTAACGTTAAGGATTTTCCTGTTAATACAATCATTACGACACCCCTTTATAGCATCACGTTACTAAGTTAAAGTGAACAAAGTAAAAGGAGGCTAGGTATATTACCTAACCTCCTTGATTATGGACAATTACTATATATAATGGATGGACTGATTTCATTACCATACCCCATTTACAATTTTCTTACTTTTCTTTATTTTAAACGCTTTCATTAGCTATTGCAATATATTGTTTAGGAGTAATTTCCCAATTATTAAGCAAAAAAATAGACATCCGCCTCATGACGAATGTCTATCCAATTACGCTATTCTTTTCCTTTCACCTGTCCAGGTTCCCAAAATTCAACTCCACTTGGATCATCCAATATTTCGCGATTAAATACAGGATCCTTCCCTGCACGACGCTGCTCACGGTAATCCCGTAATACAACATGCACAATTTTATAGAGCTTCGTGATTGCATACAGGTTGATTAATGCCATAATCGCCATCGTTAAATCTGCTAGTGCCCAAACAAAGTCAAAGCTCGCTAATGCACCAAAAGCAACCATTGCTAATACTGCCAGACGATACACAAATAACCATCCTGGGCTATCTTTAATATAGCCAATATTACTTTCACCATAATAGTAATTCCCTAATATAGAGCTATAAGCAAAGAGGAATATCGCAATCGCAATAAAGATTCCTGACCAATCACCAACATGCTGCGTAAAGGCGTTCTGTGTTAGTTGGATTCCATCTAATTTACTGCCAGCATAATCACCTGCAGTAATAATGATAAATCCTGTTGCTGTACAAATTAGTAACGTATCAAAGAATACGCCTAATGCTTGGATTAATCCTTGTTTTACCGGGTGAGACACTTCTGCTGTCGCGGCAGCATTAGGTGCACTCCCCATACCTGCCTCATTCGAGAATAATCCACGTTTAATTCCCATCATGATTGCTGCACCAAATCCACCACCAGCAACCTCTCGTAAACCAAATGCATTAGCAAATATAAGGGATATGATTTCAGGAATTGCGTCAATATTGATAAGTACAACATAAAAAGCAATCAGTAAATAGATGGTAGCCATAACTGGAACGATTACTTGCGACACATTCGCAATACTTTTTAAACCGCCAAAAATAACTAATGCTACTAAAACTAATAATATAATTGCCATGGTAGATCCTGAAATATGAAACTGATCATCAAACGCAAGGCTAATCGTATTCGATTGCACAGAGTTGAATACGAGCCCATATGTAAATGTTATCGTAATCGCAAATATGATCCCTAACCAACGGCTTTTGAGGCCTTTTTCCATATAGTAAGCAGGTCCACCACGATATTGGCTCTTTTCTGGAACCTTATATACTTGAGCTAACGTACTTTCTACAAAGCCTGATGCCGCTCCTAATAAGGCAATGACCCACATCCAAAATATTGCTCCAGGGCCACCAATGGCAACAGCTGATGCTACCCCAGCAAGGTTACCGGTTCCAACTCTAGATGCTGCACTTATTGCAAATGCCTGGAATGAAGATGTACCTTTCTTACCCGAGGCATTTATGCTCCGCTTGTCAAAGATAACCCGGAACATTTCTGGAATATTAATAAATTGAACAAGTTTCGTTCGTATTGTAAAATACAAGCCTAATCCAATTAATACAATAATAAGTACATATGACCATAAAATATTATTAGCTTCACCAACTAAATTTTCAATAAACGTCATCATGTAACCCCTTTCTCTTCTGTCTTAGCTACATACTTATGCTTAGGATAACCAATTATGAGAATTTCCCTCACAATAAAGAAAGAAGCCCTATAAAAATAGGCTCCTTTTCTAATGCTAAGCAGGAAAGATTATTACACTTTCCTATCTGCCTAGAAACACACATAATATAATTTTACTGTAAGATGTCTAATTATTCCACGGATATGATGTTCCAAACTTGTCGGCGAATTCTCTAGAATACTTTCTTCGCTCTTTACGACGCTCTGCACGTAAAGAGGCACCTTCATATAACAGCTTCTCTGATTCAGTCTCTGGGTAAACCTCCGGTACGGGTACAGGGCGTAGATTTTCATCCACCGCTACAAAGGTTAAAAAGGCTGTCGCACATACTTTACGCTTCCCTGTAAGCAGGTCTTCTGTTACTGCTTTTACGAATACTTCCATCGATGTATTACGTGTCCAAGTGACAAATGCTTCTACACATATAGAGTTACCTTGCTTTACAGGCTCTAAAAAGTCAACAGAGTCCGTAGAAGCTGTAACTACCGCTTTACGGCAATGGCGAACCGCTGCAATTGCTGCGACATCATCAATATGAGCCATTAACGTACCACCGAATAATGTGCCATGATAATTGGTATCTGGTGGTAATACATGAGATGTCTTAACTGCTAATGAACTTGAACATGGTTTTTTTTCCAATTGAACATCACTCCAAAAGTTAGTTAACGAATATAGAAGAATCCTTTTTTATTAATTAAACGGTAAACCTTCCTCAGTCAGACCCTTGCGTACGATAATAAGAAACTAGATAGGACCCCGTGCTGATTCTAGCCATCTTTTTACGTTTCATAAGCAAATCATAATTGTACGATTACATTTCTTATAGTATTGGTGAGAGTAATCTTGATACTGATTCTTTTATTCGTATTCCAAACGAACGTTTGTTGTAGAGTTTACTTGTCATTTGTGTGGAGTTCTCTACATCCTCATGAAAGGCTTCAACCAGCTTTGCTGCCAGGGTACGGTCATACAGAAAAGCATTTACTTCAAAATTCAAACGGAAGCTTCTCACGTCAATATTCGCCGTTCCAACAGAAGCAATTTTGCCATCTACCACAATTGTTTTTGAATGTAGAAAACCTTTTTGATAAATATAAACCTCTGCACCCGCTTGTAACATGTCTCCTACATAGGAAAGCGTTGCCCAATATACAAATGGGTGGTCTGGCTTATTCGGAATCATAATTTTCACTTTAACACCAGATAAGGCTGCAATTCGAATCGCATCTCTTAAGCTTTCATCCGGGATAAAGTAAGGAGTTTGAATATAGACGTACTTTTTAGCGGACAAAATCATTTTTATATAACCATTTTTGATCTGCTCCCAGTTCGAATCTGGACCACTGGAAACAATTTGAACACCTGCTTCACCCTTTGGAACAGAAGCATAGTATCGCTTATCATAATGAATATCCTGCTTCGAAGCCTGGTTCCAATCTAGGATAAAACGAGTCTGCATACTCTGAACTGCATCACCGATAATTCGAAGATGCGTGTCACGCCAATAACCAAACTTCTTACTCTTGCCCAAATACTCATCGCCAATATTAAATCCACCGATGTAACCTACTTTCCCATCAATAATAGCTAGCTTTCTGTGATTGCGATAATTGAGCTTGAAATTAATTTTCGGAATCAATGATGGGAAAAATGCCTCTAATTGTACCCCAGCTTTTCTGAGAACTTTCATATACTTTGGTCTTAAGGAACGAGTACCAAGAGCATCATATAGCACCCTAACTTCTACACCTTCTTTTGCCTTTTTGAGAAGCATATTGGCAATCTGTAAACCTAATTCATCATGACGAATAATGTAATATAATAGATGAATATGGTCTTTTGCGCGTTCCATATCCTCAAGGAGTGACTTGAACTTCTCTTTTCCATCCACAAATATGTCGATGGCATTATTTTGAGTTAATATCGCATCATCATTTCGTAAATGTAAATAGTACAAGTCCTTATACTCTTCTAATTCATTAAAAACAAATTGATCATTTTCAATCGCTCTTAGCTGGGACTGTACCGTCTTTTTCACACCAAGCTTAGATTTTGCATCCCATGTGAAGATACGCTTTCCGCTTAATCGTCTTCCAAAAATCAAATACAAGAAGAACCCAGCAATTGGTATGAAAAGCAATACCATGAGCCATGCCCATGTGGCCGAAGCATCTTTACGCTCTAGGAAAACAATTGATATTCCTAGTGCAATGTTAAACAATATAATCGCAAATAATAAATATGGCATGAATTCCATACCAATTACCCCTTTATCTAAATAAAATTAATTCGAATCACCAAACTAATGAACATAAGTAACTATAGCATACTTCTTGTAGGTTCGTTTATACAGAACCATTCATTATATAATAATATAACAGAAGGGGGATAAAAGCATGACTAAAAATTTATTTGCTATTGTTATCGGTGGAACAGGAATGCTAGAGAGGGTTTGTCACTTTCTCGCAGAAGAAGGTTATGATGTGTATGTTGTGCATCGAAATAAAAATAAGTTTCAAG